>DATLVW010000877.1:0-9408 GCA_035577085.1 Thermoanaerobaculia bacterium | reverse complement strand
CATTGTCAACTCTCCATTGTCACTTGTCCCTTGCCTCGTTCCAAACCTTCTCCGGCCATTTTCGTCTTACCATCGCAACTGCCCGATGAAAATCCGCGCCCAGCTCGTTCTCGCCTGTTTCCTCCTCTCGGTTCTTCCGTTGAGTGTCATCGTCATTTACTCGTATGAGTCCTCGCGCCGCGCCCTCGAGGCTGCATATCGGCGTGAGGCCGACGCGCGTACGAAACAGATGGACCGGCGCCTGGCCACGATCCGCGGTGATCTGCAGCAACGGCTGGCCGAGGTATCGGCGCTCCCGATGACGAACGGAGCGTCGGACCGTACGCCCGATGTCGGCAACATCCTGCTGACGATGGGCGACGCGGCATCGCTCGTCGACTCGCTCGAGATTCGTCCCGTTCGTTTCGATTCGCTTCCGAACGTACAGGCGAAAGTTCAAACGATCGTGAGGGAGCAGATACGGCACGTGGCCGGCGCGAACAATGCGCCGAAAGTGAAGCGCAACGCTCCACCGGACGTTGAAGAGCCGGATGCGCCTCCGGAAGCTCCTGCAGTCACTGCGGCCGAGGTAGCGGCGGACGCGGCCGACGAAGTTGATGCGATGCCGAGCCCGGGTGCAACTCCGGGCGGTGCCGCGCCCACGATGCCTCCCGGCGCGCCGCGCCCTCCGATGCTGCCGCGTTTCACGATGTCGCCCGAGCAGCGAGCGGCGATCAACGAGATCGCTACACTCAGTGCGAAGCTCGGCGAGAGCTTTCAGACCATGCCGCCTGGGGATCGAACGGTCCTCGAAGCGAGAATCCAGGTGCTGCAGAGGAGCCTCAATGACTCGCTGCGCGCCACGCAGACGCAGTGGAAGCAGCAGTTCGATGACGCGCAGAGGCGGCGCGAGATGTATTTCGCCGCCCGGCAGCAGCAGCGTGTCGCCGCTCACGACGAGTTGCGGCGTGCGCACGATGCCGGGCGTGAAGCGCGCGAGCACGCGTTCCCCGCCGCTCCTGGGGTTGCTCCCACTCCTGCACCCGCCGCCGCGCCGCAGATTGCTGCCGTCCATCCGACACCAGCTCCCAATGCCGCAGAAGACGTCGTCGTGAACAGCAAGCCGGCAGATGCCGTTCGCGTACACGAACACCCGGCGTCGTCTCTCTTCGGCCAGAAGTTCAACTTCCCGCTGCGCAAAGAAGGAACGATCGTCGGCCACATATCGGCGCAGGTAAGCACGCCCGAGGTCGTTCGCCGCGTCCTCGGATCGCGCAGCGACGACAACGACGAGATCACGTTTGCACTCGACAACGCCAACAACGTCTACACGCGCACGCCCGCCGAGCGGAAGACTCTCGACAGCGCCGGAATCACTGACCGCGTCCTGAAGAATCGCCCGCTGAACGACGTGCACGACTGGATCGTGCAGATGTCGCGCGATCCGCAGAGCGGCCTGCGCGTCGGCGTTGCGCGGCCGGTCGGCGACAACCTCGAGGAATTGCGCAAGACCGCCGGCAAGAACTTCGGCTACGGCATCGCGCTCATCTTCGTGGCGATGATCGGCATCGTCCCGATCGCCAACCACATGACACGCGACGTGAACCTCGTCACGCGCGGCGCCGAACGCATCGCGCAGGGCGACCTGATGACGCGCCTTCCGGTGAAGTCCAAGAACGAGATCGGCCAGCTCGCCGCCGCCTTCAATCGAATGGCCCAGGATCTCAGCCTGCAGCAGCAGACCATCGTCGAGCAGGAGCGGACGCGCAAGGAGCAGGAGATTCAGCAGCGATTGCTGGAGCTCGAGTACGAGCGGAAATCGATCGACCTCGAGGACGCACGGCGTTTCCAGCTCTCGATGCTGCCGAAGTCGGTTCCGATGCACGATCGCTACGACGTCGCCGTTTTCACGCTGACTGCGGCCGAAGTCGGCGGCGACTACTACGACTTTCACGTCGCGCCAGGCAATGTAGGTCGGACAAACGTAGGTCGGACTCTCCAGTCCGACGCCGTTGATGGCAGCCTTCGCGAAGACAACACGTCCAGTCGGACTGGAGAGTCCGACCTACGTAAGCCAAGCCAAGACAGCGTGATGACCGTGACGATCGGCGACGCCACCGGCCACGGCGCGAAAGCGGGGACGATGGTCACCGTCGTCAAGGCGCTCTTCTCGGGCTATGTGCCCGAGGTGACGCCGGCGGAGTTTCTGCGCGACGCGGCCGAGAAAGTGAAGCGCATGGACCTCGGGCGTATGGCCATGGCGCTGCTGTTGGCTCGCTTCGACCGCGAGCGGCTTACGGTGGCGTCGGCCGGAATGCTCCCCGCGTACGTGCATCGGGCGCAGGGCGGAAAGATCGAAGAAGTCGCCCGCGGCGCCACCCCCCTCGGCACCCTCGGCGCCGACTACCACGACGTCGTCATCGACCTCGCCGCCGGTGACACCGTCCTCTTCATGACCGACGGCTTCCCAGAGTTGCAGAACGAGTCCGGCCAGCAACTAGGCTACGGCGCCGCAGTCGAGCACTTCGCGACGGCCGCATCCGGCGCAACCGCGGACGACGTCATCGCATCACTCGCCTCGGCGGCGAAGCAATGGAACGGCGAGCGGCCACCGAATGACGACGTGACGTTCGTCGTAGTGCGCGCGAAGACAGGTTGAACCACAGAGACACAGAGGTCACAGAGGGTTCTAGGTTTTCTCTGTGACCTCTGTGTCTCCGTGGTCAAAAGGTTTGAACTCGACCAACGGCCCCACCGACTTCCGCATCAGAAACTCCGACTCGCCGGGCAGGATGTAGTCGTGCAGCTCGCCGACCAGTTTGTATCCGAGCCGTTCGTACAACGCACGGGCTCGCGGGTTGTACGACGACACGCAGAGAAACACGTTCGGGAACTCGCGGAAGATCCGCTCCTCGGCGAACGCGACCAGACGCGATCCGAGGCCGCTGCCGCGCGCGCTTTCGGCGACGCAGACGATCTGGATGTAACCGACGAACGCTCCTTGCAAGACGAGGATGATGAATCCCCGCGGCACACCGCCGGTGCGCGCCACCCACACCTCGCCGGACGGATTCGTTACGCGCGCAAGGCATTGCTCGAACGTTCGCCCGAAGTGCAGCCACGGATCGCTCGACGCCATCATCTGCGCGCACACCTGCGCCTCGGCGTCACCGGAAAGCCTGCTGATTGTCACCTCTTCCATTTTGCAGCGAGTCTACGCGATGATGCGCGGATGACGAATCCAGGAAGGCCCGAGGCCGGCGAATACAACACCTACTATCAGCGCTACATCGATCTTGCTACCGAAGACGACGTCGTCGGCGCGCTCGACGCGCAGGCGCACGAGACGGCCACGCTGCTCGGCGGACTCACCGAGGAGCAGGCCGCGCATCGTTACGCGCCCGACAAATGGAGCGTCAAACAAGTCGTCGGTCACATCATCGACGCCGAGCGCATCTTCGCGTATCGCGCGCTTTCGATCGCGCGTGGCGAGACGAAACCGTTGCCGGGATTCGATCAGGAGCCGTTCGTCATCAACGCCAGATCCGACGATCGATCGCTGTCCGATCTCGCCGAGGAGCTCGCGGCGGTGCGGAGGGGCAACGTGATGATGATGCGTGCGTTGTCGGATGACGCCTGGCGCCGCGTCGGCACGGCCAGCGAGAATCCCGTCAGCCCGCGCGCGATCGCTTACATCATGCTCGGGCACGAGCGGCACCATCTCCGCATCGTCCGCGAGCGTTACCTCGGCGCCCCTACAGCAGCACGTACCGCGTAACCGCGACGTAGTGGCAGGCGCTGCCGCCGATCACGCAGAGGTGCCAGACGCCGTGTGCGTGAACAACGTGCTTCGAGAGTGCGAAGAAGACGATACCGATCGTGTAGGCCAGTCCGCCCGCGGCGAGCCAGACGATGCCGCGCGAAGGCATTGCCATCCGCAGCGGTTGGATGGCCACGACGACGAGCCATCCCATCAGCACATAAAGCACGACCGAGACCGGACGGTAGCGGCCGCGCAGCAGCGTGTCCTTCAACACGCCGGCGATGGCCAGCGTCCAGACGATGCCGAACAGCCACCAGCCCCACCGTCCGCGTAACGTGATCAGCGTGATCGGCGTGTACGTCCCGGCAATCAGCAGATAGATCGCGCAGTGATCGAAGACGTGAAACACGTTCTTGGCCCGGCCGCGCAACGAGTGGTAGAGCGTCGAGCTGAGATAGAGAACGATCATCATCGCGCCGTAGATGGCGATGGCCGTGATCGTCTCGCCGTCACGGCCGCGTGAGACCGCGGACCCGACCGCGACTACCGTCCCGACGATCGCCAGCACCGAGCCGGCGATGTGCGTGATGCTGTTGAAACGTTCCCCCGCGTACATGCGGCGAATCTAGCATGGGGATGGTTTCGTGTGCGTCGGGGCAATTCAGGAGACGGTTCACGCGGAGACGCGGAGTCGCGGAGCCTCCGCGTGAACCAACAAAAACTAGAACGGAACTTCGTCGTCGTCTTCCATCTGCGGCGCACCGGACGAGACTGGCGCCTGCTTGCGCGCACCCGTGTATCCGCCGCCACCTTCGTCGTCGCCCTTTCGGTCGAGCATCTTCATGGTGTTGGCGTTGATCTCCGTGCGGTACTTCTTCTGCTTCGTCTCTTTGTCTTCCCAGCTATCCGTGCGGAGCGAGCCTTCGATGTAGACCAGCTTTCCCTTGCGGAGGTACTGCCCACAGATCTCGGCGAGCTTGCCCCAGGCGACGATGTTGTGCCACTCGGTGCGCTCCTGCTTCTCACCGTTCTTGTCGGTGTAGCGCTCGTCGGTGGCGATCGTGAACTTTGCGACGGTCTGGCCGCCGGGGGTGGACCGCATCTCCGGATCCTTTCCCAGGCGTCCGACCAGAATGACTTTGTTGATCATGTTGAAAACTCCTTCGTGTTTGTTGTTCGTCCGCCGGCGAACGCCAGCGGCTTGCGCCCTGTCCTTGGCCGGCGCAGCCCTTGAGGCGCGGTCTCGTGATGGGTGGACGAATTGTAATCGAAGGTTGCGCAGGAATCGCGTTTTCTACCACGGGTAGAATCCGTCTCTGTGAAGGTTGTGATCCAGCGCGTGAGACGCGCCTCCGTGAGCGTCGGTGACGAGCTCGTCTCCGAGATCGGTCCCGGCCTCCTGCTCCTCGCCGCCGTCGAAAAAGGGGACGCCGAGCAGGTCATGCGCGACGCCGCGAAGAAGATTCGCGAGCTACGCATCTTCAGCGACGACGCCGGCAAGATGAACCGCGACGTCACCGAGGCCGGCGGTTCGATTCTGGCGGTCTCGCAGTTCACACTGGCAGGATCGATTGCCCGCGGACGCCGGCCGAGTTTCGACAACGCCGAGGAGCCGGAGCGGGCGAAAGCGCTGTTCGAGCTATTCGTCAGCGAGCTTGCGTCGACCGGCATCTCAGTGAAGACCGGCCGCTTCCGCGAAATGATGATGGTCTCGCTCGAGAACGACGGACCGGTCACGTTCGTGTGGGAGGGTTGAGAACGATCAGGCGACAAGAGACAAGAGAGACAAGAGATCAGAGATCAGGTCACCTGATCTCTGATTCCTGGTTAATCCTGGTCTCTGATCCCTGATCTCTTGTCTCTGGTCTCTGATCTCTTCTCTCTAACCGCTTCGACTGTGCCCACCGCTATACTCCGCCGCCTATGCCTTACGAACCCAAACTGATCGAAGAGAAGTGGCAGAGCGCCTGGTCCGACGCCCGCGTGGCCGAGGTTGATGTGAACGCGCCGGGCGAGAAGTTTTACATGCTGAACATGTTCCCGTACCCCTCCGGCGATCTTCATGTCGGACACGGCCGCAACTACATCCTCGGCGACGCCCTCTACCGTTTCTTCCGCATGCAGGGCCGTGCCGCGCTCAATCCGATGGGATGGGATGCCTTTGGTCTGCCTGCCGAGAATGCCGCAATCAAGCGAGGCATCCATCCGCGGCAATGGACCGTCTCGAACATCGAGCGCGAGAAGAAGCAGTTTCTGCGCTGGGGCATCCTCTACGACTGGTCGAAAGAGCTGGCCTCGTGCGAGCCCGAGTACTACCGCTGGAACCAGTGGCTCTTCCTGCAGCTCTTCAAGCGCGGTCTCGCGTACCGCGCGAAAGCCCCGGTGAACTGGTGTCCGTCCGATCAGACCGTGCTCGCTAACGAGCAGGTGATCGACGGCCGCTGCGAGCGCTGCAACTCGATCGTCATCCAGCGCGACCTCGAGCAATGGTTCCTCAAGATTACCGACTATGCCGACCGCCTCGATGCCGGTCTCGATACGCTCGAGCACTGGCCGGAAAAAGTGAAGCTGATGCAGCGCAACTGGATCGGACGGTCCGTCGGCGCGGACGTCGACTTCGCCGTTCCCTCCCTCGGCAAAGTGATGCGCATCTTCACGACGCGCCCGGACACGATCTTCGGCGCGACGTTCATGGTGCTTGCGCCGGAGCATCCCGATGTGGCGACGTTGATCGCGGATCACTCTGATCGCGCCGGGATCGAAGAGTGGATCAAAGGCGTGCGGAACCAATCCAACCTCGAGCGGCAAGAGGCGGGGAAGGAAGGTCGCTTCACCGGCAAGACCGCCACCAATCCGTTCACGAACGAGCAGATCCCGATCTGGCTCGGTAACTTCGTGCTGATGCAGTACGGCACCGGCGCGATCATGGCCGTGCCGGGACACGACCAGCGCGACTTCGAGTTTGCACGCCAGTACAACCTGCCCGTCCGCATCGTCGTCCGTCCATCGGCGGGCGCTGTACCGGACGCGGACACGATGCCGGAAGCGTTCGTCGTCAAAGACGAATCCGCGATGGCGGTCAACTCAGGTCTCATCGACGGACTCCCGACGCCCAAAGCCATCGCTACGATCATCGACGAGATCGAGCGCCTCGGCATCGGCAAGAAGATGGTTCGCTACCGGCTGCGCGACTGGCTCATCTCGCGGCAGCGCTACTGGGGCACGCCGATCCCGATGATCTACTGCGAGCGCGACGGGATCGTCCCGGTCCCCGAGGAGCAGTTGCCGGTGGAGTTGCCACTGGATGTGCCGTTCACGGGACGCGAGGGAAATCCGCTGGCGAAGGACGAACGCTTCGTCAACACCACATGTCCGAAGTGCGGCGGCGCGGCGAAACGTGAGACCGACACGATGGACACGTTCGTCGACTCGTCGTGGTACTACGCGCGGTTCATCTCCGCAAACGACGACACGAAGATCGTCGACACGCCTCTGGCCAACCGCTGGCTGCCGGTCGATCAATACATCGGCGGCATCGAGCACGCCATCCTCCATCTCCTCTACGCGCGCTTCATCTGCCGCACGCTGCACGATATGGGGCTGCTGGCGTACGAAGAGCCGTTCACGCGCTTATTCAATCAGGGAATGATCACGAAGGAGGGCTACCGAGACGCCGAGCACGGTACCTGGGTGGCCATCGCCGACGTGGAGTGGATCGACGGAAAGCCCGTTCAGAAAGCGACGGGCCGCGCGCTGATCGCCGAGATCAGCAAGATGTCGAAGTCGCACTTCAACGTGGTCCCGCCCGACGAGCTGATCGACAAATATGGCGCGGACACCGAGCGCGTCTACACGTTGTTCATCGCGCCGCCGGAGAAGGAAGCGGCATGGTCGGACGAAGGCGTCGTCGGCGCGCACCGCTTCCTGGGACGCGTCTGGCACATGGGCGAGCAGATCCTCGGAGAAAATCATCAATCCGACGGCAGTCGTGGCCAGGCTCTGATCCGCAAAACGCATCAAACGATCGACACCATCACGCGCCGCTTCGACCGTTTCGAGTTCAACACCGCCATCTCCGGGCTGATGGAGCTTTCGAACGCCATCGGCGACGCGATCACGTCAGGCGACGCCGATGCGGCGACGCTGCGCCAGTCGTACACGACGCTGCTCAAGCTCCTCCATCCGTTCGCGCCGCACATCACGGAAGAGCTCTGGCTGATGTTTGGCAACAAACCCTTCATCCTCACCTCGGACTGGCCGAAAGCGGATCCGGCGCTGATGGTGGAAGACGTCGTGACGATCGTCGTGCAGGTCAACGGCAAGCTGCGCGGTCAGGTCGAAGTGCCGAATCCGCCGGAGAAGGAAGTCGTCCTGGCCGCGATCCGCGCCAACAAGAAGGTCCAGCAGTGGCTGGCCGGCAAAGAGGTAGTGAAAGAGGTGTACGTGCCGGGGAAACTGGTCAATATCGTGATCAAAGGGTAGCGGGCGCGAAACTCTCTCCATGTGGAGTGAAACGTTCTCCATCTGGAGCAGAACTTTCTCCAGGTAGAGCGGAACTCTCTCTAGCCGGAGTGAAACGTTCTCTAGGTCGGAGAGAACTTTCTCTAGGTCGGAGAGAACTTTCTCTGGGTTGGAGAGAACTTTCTTTAGGTGCGAAAGAACTTTCTTTCGGTTGGAGAGATTTTTCTTTCGGCTGGAAAGATTTTTCTTTCGGTTGGAAAGATTTTTCTTTCGGTTGGAGAGATTTTTCTTTCGATTGGAGAGATTTTTCTTTCGGTTGGAAAGATTTTTCTTTCGGTGGGAAAGAACTCTCTTTACGGGGGAGAGAAACTTCTCCAGGTGGAACGAAGCTTTCTCTCCGAGGAGCAGATTCTTTCGCAACCGCCCCGAGTCTCCCGGACGCCGGCTGAGATCTTTCAGAATCGGGAAGAAATCATCGAGACGCCGGCTGAAAACACACCGCCCGAGCGATGCAGACTGGTGCTGGAAACGGAGCAGACGTCGTGGGTCACTTTCAAAATGGGGTCAGGTCTGATTTTGAAAGTGACAAGCCTGCGCGCTGAGAGAGGGACGCTCGTTTGTCACTTTCAAAATCAGACCTGCCCCCATTTTGAAAGTGACGTGTTACCTTTCCCGGCATGAAACGCCTCGCACTTCTGCTCCTGCCGGTTCTGGCCACATCGTGCGGCTACGCGCTGGTCGGCAATGCCAACAACCTCCTCGGGCCTACGGTGCATACGATCCACGTGCCGGCATTCGTGAACAAGACCACGCGCGTCGAGCTCGAGCAGCGCGTCACGCAGGCGGTGGCCGCGGAGTTCGTTTCGCGCGGGCGGCTGAAGCTTGTGAACACGCCCCCCGAGGCCGACGTGATCCTGCGCGGATCGATCGACTCCTTCGGGATCTTCCCCGTCGCCTTCAACGCCCAGGGGCGGGCGACCCAATATCAGATCTCCATCACCGCCAAGATCGAGCTGCTCGATCACAAGGCCGACGACAAAGTGCTCTGGAAGAACGACCAGTACCGCTTCGCCGAGAACTACCAGGTCAACACAGAGTCCACCGATGCCTTCGACCAGGAGACCCGCGCCATCAACGAGATCGCCGTGCGGTTCGCGGAATCGCTGGTGACGAACCTGCTGGAAGGGTTTTAGTACTGCGCTTCG
>DATLVW010000876.1:0-2101 GCA_035577085.1 Thermoanaerobaculia bacterium | reverse complement strand
AGTCCTCAGTTCTGGATTCGCGAATTTCTTCAAGCCTCGGCGAGCAAATTCTCGCCCTCGACTTTCACCAACCGGGAACGCACTGGGCGTTTGGCTGGTCCCCTGAGAACGACGCCCGAAGTGACGTCGAACTGGCTGCCGTGGCAGGGACAGGTCACCGTCGTCCCATCCAGCTTGCCCCGAGCGAGCGAGCATCCTGCGTGAGTACACGTGTCATCAAAGGCGTACAGATTCCCAGGCCTCAACATTTGACCATTCTGGTCAGTCTCGGAGTCAACGTTTTTGGTCTGCCGTGCGAACGCGGCGTCTCAACATCCCCTCTAGCACGGCCACGTCGCTGATCTCAGCGGCGCGCGAGCCATAAACGAGCGTCACCCGTCCACGTCGGGCGCGCCGCACCAGATCGGCGAGAATCATCTTTGCCGTCGCAACCCGAAGTTCCTTTTTGTACCGCGCGCGGAATTCAGGCCACTTGGCAGGATCGTGGTCGTACCACTCGCGGAGCTCCCGGGACGGGGCGATCTCTTTCTCCCATGCATCCAGTCTCGCTTTCGCTTTCGATACGCCGCGTGGCCAAAGGCGATCAATCAAGACCCGGTATCCATCGGACGGGTCTGCCGGTTCATACGCTCGCTTCGCGGTAATCATTGTCTCGTCTCCGGGCTTCGGGGTCCCATGTCTCCTATATCGTGAGCCACTACGACACCGTCTCCACGCGGGATCAGCCCTTGGTGGTCATCTACCCTTGGCCGGACATTTGTAACGGAACGCTGCCGAGTGACGTTACCGAGGTGTTCGAGCATTCCGGGCAAACCGAGATCTGCGGCCACATGAGGATGTGACGAGCCAGAGATGGTGCGGATTTCGTCGATTGCCCTGCGCAATTGATCTTTTGCCTCCGCGAGTCGAGACGAACGGGCGTAAGCGTCCGTCTCGTTGGCAGCCGCGGCAATATGAAAACTCGCGTCCGCGAGCTTTTGGCCCACGGAATGGTGAAGTTCCTGGGCAACTTGCGAGCGATTCCTTTCCTCAGCGTATATCACTTCTGCGCCGAGCCTTTCCACTCGCTCGCGGCCGGCCGCGAGACTGTCAAGCATCTCGTTAATTGTTTTCGAGAGCCGTGCCAGCTCGTGGTCGGCTACGATTGACGTAGGAACTCTCTCGGCGATTCGACCCTCAGAAACCCATCGCGAGACACGCTCGAGCGACTCGATCGGACCGAGCGCGAGTCTCACAAGCACGAGATTCACTGTCGCCCCGAAAATCAGAGCAACCACGACGATGTAGGCGTCGGTCAGCCGCTCGGGCTGTAACTGGACCGGTCCGAACAGAAGTAGACCCGCCACCGCCACAATGATCAGATTCGCGCCGAGCAGCTTCATCTCCAGCGGAACCTCGAGGACGAAACGCAGCCAGTCCGGAATCTGAGGCGGTGCCTTTCGGCGGATCGGCGAAGCTCGACGATCTAGATCGGTTGTCATTACTTTCGGGCTCCTGTGGCGGACACCCAGTGCTCAGCGAGAATGCGCGAGTGAAGGGGTCTGGTCTACTTGCGCCGGAGACTAGCTGATCTCTCGTGAAGAAAGCGTGAAGAAGAGAAGAATCTCTGTTTAGTCACCAACACTTTGTCCGACCAATAAGCGACTTGAGGGAGTCACACGCGCAGAGGCATCGGCTCATAGTAGTTGGCACTAAATCCCCAGGTCGCGGTCCTTGCCAGGATTGCCAGAGATGCATTTGGACGCAGAAGAAGATTCGCTTAACTGCGGCGCGCCAGCGTGCATCGAGCTCCAGGTAGGCGCGTCGCTGGCTGGAAAGCTGTCGAACGAAGCGTCATTAACCTCGTCCAGATCCGGACGTGGGGTCCTCGTTCCCGATGATTCGCTGTCAGGCAGCATTGTTATAATCCCAGTGCGAGCGGTTCAGCGCGTGTCGGTACGTGCATATCCGACTGTCGCGTCTTCATCGCAAGCGGTAGGGCTTGAGCCGCACCCGATTCGAGTGGCAGCACCAATATTGGTCCGGGCGCAGCCCACAGCACCATTCGCGTGGTGCTGCCGCACCTGTACTGCGCCCGCACTGATGGAATGGGCAGTGTCTC
>DATLVW010000875.1:0-2060 GCA_035577085.1 Thermoanaerobaculia bacterium | reverse complement strand
ATCAGAATGATGACCAGCGACATCGCGGTGCGCACAATCCTTCCCTGCACGAAGAAGTTGTCCTTGATCTCGCTGATCGTCTTCATGTCGATGTTGCGTCCGTTGTTCGTTTGCAGCATGCGTTGTTCGATCAGCGGCACGGTCTGCTTCATCGAGCCCGGCGCCACGCGGACGAGATACATGGCGCCGCGGCGCGACACATGTCCGGCGTAGAAGATCGCGTATTCGTGGATCGGCCATCCGTACGGGTTGTAGAACGGATCGAACGTACCGACGACGTTGACGACGGTGTTGTCGGAATCCTTGAGCTGCCGCCCGACGGCGCTCTTTCCTTTGAACACGAGCCGCTCGAGATCGCGCGAGATGATGGCCGTGCTCGGCGCTTTCGAGTTCGGATCGTCGTCGATGTCGGTGTCGCGCAAGATCCGGCCCGAAACGAGATGCACTCCGAGCGCGTCGAGGATGCCGGGCGTGTTGTAGTACATCTGCGTGCGGAACTTGCTGCCGTCGCCGTCGCCGGCAGCGACTTCGCCGGAGCTGCCGCCGCCCTGCCATGGCAGGAAATTCGTGTTGGCCACCGCGACGACTCCCGGCGTGGCCTTGATAGCGCGAAGGTCGGCGTTCACTACAGCGATGCGGTACGGCAGATCCTTGAACCCGGGAGCGAACGGTTTGGTGCGGACCCAGACGATGTTGTCGTCGTCGAAGCCGGAGCTCTTCGTCATCTTCACGCTTTCGTCGCGGATCATCGTGATCGCGTTCGTCACGACGGCGAGCGTGATGGCGATCTGTACGACGATGAGCAGAAAGCGGACTTTGTTGCGTTTCAGGGCGCGGATGATCGGTCCAAATTCCATGGTCGTCTCCTTCAGATCTTGAGTTGCACGGCTGGCTGCACGGAACAGATCCGCCACGCCGGGTAAAGTCCGGCCAGAAGTCCGGCGCCGAGGGACAGGAAGAGCGCGGCCAGGATCATCTCGCTGTCGAGTGCGATGACCGAGGTCGCCGAAATGAACTTGCCGATGAGCTTCATCGCGCCGATGGAGAGCAGCATGCCGAGGATGCCGCCGGCCAGGCCGACCAGCTCACACTCGGTGATGTGCTGCAGGAATACGTTGATGCGCGTCGCGCCGAGGGCCCGCCTCACCGACACCTCGGGTGCGCGAGCGAGAAATTTCCCGAGCAGCAGCCCGGTCAGGTTCAACGCGCAGATGGCGAGGAAGAGGATGGAGATGGCGGCCATGGCGTTGACCTGGGGAGTGATCACGCCGAACTCCCCCATCAGATCGCGCAGCGGCGTGACGCGGTTCATGAGCGGGCGCTCGAAGCGGCCGTGTTTCTTTTCTTCGAGCACGTAGCCATCGACGAAGCGGTGGTACTGCTCGGCCTCGGCAGGCGAACGCAGCTCGACCCAGAGCTGCACCCAGTCGACGTCGGAGTTGAGAAAATCCTCGAAGGTGGTGCCGGCCGATTTCCAGCCGTCGCTGTTTCCGTTCGTTCGGATCTGCATCGACGGCGTCAGCGAGAACGGCAGGTAGACCGGCTCCGGTTGGGCAATGAAGTTTCCGTTCAGGTCGTACATCCTGATGAACGGGCGCCACGGTTTCAGCACGCCGGCGACGGTGAATTCGCGATCTTCGATGCGCACGCGCTTGCCTACCGAGTTGACGCCGCCGAAGAGCTTCTGATTCATGGCGTCATCGATGACGACGACCTGCTCGACCTTCGCGTCGGCGCGCTTGTCCCATGGCCCGCCGTACGCGAAGGGAACGTCGAACATGGTGAAGAAGTCGGAAGTGCAGAGCCGCACCCCCTCGGTCGACGGACGCGCGACGCGCGGATCGGGATAGACCGTCATCATTGCCGGGAATGCCGCGCTCTGCCGCATCGGGATGTTCGAGCGCATCAGGGCCATGGCGTCGCGGTAGCTGATCTGCGGCGGGATGGTCGGGCCTGTGCTGTTTTGACCCGAGGGATACGGCGTGTGCGGATCCCAGTTGTCCATGCGCACATAAAAGAGGTTGCTGCTCTTTCCGGGCAGCGGATCGCGCGCGAACATG
>DATLVW010000874.1:0-5431 GCA_035577085.1 Thermoanaerobaculia bacterium | reverse complement strand
CGGTGTGTGACCGTGGGATACGCGGTGTGTGACCGTGGGGTACACGGTGCGGGACCGTGGGATACACGGTGCGGGACACCGTGGGGTACACGGGGCATTCGCCTCACTTGTAGTGAATGACAGCATTCCGCAGTCCTCCGTCTGCTCTCCCAGGAAATCGGCTGTCAGGCCGCAGAGAGCGCACTGATTGTGACGTAATACCCGTCCGGATCCCGGAGTGAGAACTCCGCAGTTTCGGTGTTCGGGTTCATGTGGGGCTCCTCTTCGAGCCGGGCGACGAGGCCGCGGGCTCTGATCAACGCCCTATCGAAATCGTCGACACGGAAGAACAGGAGGAGTCCGTTGCCGGGTGTGGCGTTGTCGGGGCTCATCAACGACGGATGCTCGTGCGCGCCCCACTGGTGGAGGCAGAGCAGGACGGTTCCATCCGAATCGAGGATCTGACCCCAGTAGGGATGGGCCGGTTGTGTCTCGGGCTGGCCGAAGAGCGACTGGTACCACTTGAAGCTAGCAGGCACGTCGCTTACGCCGATGACTGTCCACGTGCGTTTCATGGAGGTTCTCGGGGGAGCTTCAAAATGGCGGCTCATCGCCCTGGTGGTCTGGAATTGATTCCTCGCGATCGTCCGGCGGTTCGGGAGCCATGTACTCCCACATCTCGTTCTGATGCAGCCAGACTGGATCAGCGTTCGCACGAATGAAGTCTTCCACGGTCATTCCTTCAATCAGATTGCGCCGCCGTACTCTCTTCTGCTGTCCGTTGATAAAGATAGTCTCGAAGGTGGCCTTGCGAACCGCCTTCGCAGCCTTTTCCGCACGCGTGAGTTTTCGCTTCTTCTTCGCCATGTGCTTCGAGTAATCAACTAACTACGTACGATTCCAGCGTCGTTCGGTGTACTCCCGTCGGCCGGTGCCGAGCGCCCTGCCCGATAGAGCAACGAGCAGATCGCGATCACGATCGCGATGCCGGTGATGATCGCAATCGAGCCTTTGAGCCAGGTGAAGTCTTTCGAAGCGAAGTGCATGCTCGCCAGCGCGCTCGCGAGTCCCGGAAACTTCCCGGACGCAGCGACGAGGAAGGCGATGAGCACGCCGACCAGCCCTTCGCCGGCGATCATGCCCGAGGCGGCCAGGACTCCCGGATCGCTGTCGAGCGATTTCGCATCGCGCTTCGCCTCGACCATGCGCCGGACGATGCCGCCGACGAAGACCGGAGCCAGCGTGCCGAGGGGGAGATAGATTCCGACGGCGAAGGAGAGGCCGGGGAGACCAGCGATGATCGCGCAGATCGAGAGCGCCGACCCGGTGCCGACGAGCGCCCAAGGCAGCGAGCCGGAGAGCACCCCTTCGATGACGGTCTTCATCAAGGTTGCCTGGGGCGCGGGGAGATCGGGCGAGCCGAACGTGAAGGCTTTGCCGAGGAGCAGTACCGTTCCAGCGATGGCCCAGCAGGCGCAGGCGGCGCCGAGGAACTGGCCGAACTGCTGTTTGGCGGGCGTCGCGCCGACGATGAATCCGGTCTTCAGATCCTGCGAGATGTCGCCGGCTTTCGATGCTGCGATACAGACGACCGTTCCGACGGTGAGAATCGCCGCGCGCGCGGAGGGATCGGTCCAGCCGCACAGCACGAAGACGACGGATGCGCCGAGCAGCGTGACGAGCGTCATCGCCGAGGTTGGGTTTGATGAGACGCCGATCAGTCCGACGATGCGCGACGACACGACGACGAAGCAGACGCCGAAGATCGCCACCCCGATCGCCGCGACGAGACGCGGAACGAAGGACATGTTTCCCGCGAGAAGTCCCGGCACGGCGACGAGCGTAATGATCACAGCCAGCGGCACGACGACCACGATCCATGACGGCACATCGCGGTCCGTGCGCGGCGTGCGCTCGTCATCGATCGTCTGCAGTCCGCCGCCGCGCAGTCCGCGCATCACCGCCGCAAATGAACTGGCCATCGTCGGCAGCGCTTTGATGACCGCAACGATTCCTGCCGCTGCCACCGCGCCCGCGCCGATGTAGCGCACGTAGCGCGACCAGATCTGCGCCGCCGTCATCGCCGCGATCGACAACTTCATTTCCGGAAACATCGGAGCCGTCAGACCGGCACCGAACGTGGCGATGAGCGGTGTCAGCACGATCGCAGAGATCAGGCTTCCGGACACCATGATCGCAGAAGGCTTATATCCGAGGATGTAGCCGACAGCGAGGAGCGCAGGCGCGATCTCGAGTGCGAGCTCCGCTTTGGCCAGTACTGGTAAGTGCATCGCCAACCCCGAGGGAATGAGCATGAATGCGCCGAGGGCGAGTTTGATCGCGCCGCCAACCGCGAGGCCGATGAAGATCCACTTCCCGCCCGACCTTCCCACCGACGTCGCCCTTAGCACCTCGGCGCACGCAGTTCCTTCCGGATACGGCAGCTCGGCGGCCGACTTGACGATCAGCAAACGCCGCAGCGGGACCATCGCCGCGATGCCGAGGAACCCGCCGAGGAGGGCGAGGATCGATACCTGCCAGAACGGCGGAGCTATCCCCCATAAAAAGAGCGCGGGAATCGTGAAGATCGTTCCGGTCGCCAGCGAGGAACTGGCCGAGCCGATGGTCTGCGAGAGATTTGCTTCGAGGATCACGCCCTCGCGGCGGCCCGGCATGAGCTTGAAGAGCGCGACGGTCAGCACCGCGATCGGGATCGAAGTCGAGACGGTTAGTCCGACTTTCAGTCCGAGGTAGGCGTTCGCGGCGCCGAAGAGAATGCCGAAGAAGATGCCGGCGATGACAGCACGCGCGGTGAACTCGATCACCGATTCGTCTCGGGCTGGGACGATGGTCATGCAGGATCGTGGCGCGTGGGGTGTGTTGGTGTCAACGCGTTCTCAAAAAGGCTTAACCACAGAGCCACAGAGGACACAGAGAAAACCTCTGTGATCTCTGTGTCTCTGTGGTTCAAAAGACTTTCACGACGATAGCCGCAGTTCTTTCGATCCGACGACCACTCGATTTCGCCCCGCCTTCTTCGCCGCGTACAAACGCTCATCGGCAACGCGGAAGAGAACGTCGACGGCGGCACCATCGTCAGGAAAGATCGACGCCCCGATGCTGACGGTCACCGCGGCGCCGTCCTTGGGCGCGGACATCGACTCGATCCCCTCCCGAACTCGTTCGGCGATTGCGGCAAGCGATGCGGCGTCGATCTGCGGGACGATCACGGCAAACTCCTCGCCGCCGTAGCGCGCGGGAAAATCGACGGAACGCACGGTCTCGCGAATCACTCTTGCCACGCGTTGCAACGCATCGTTACCGGCGAGGTGGCCGTAGGTGTCGTTGTATTTCTTGAAGCGGTCGAGATCGAGGATGAGGATGCCGACGTGCTCGGGATAACGGCTTGCGCGCTCGATCTCGAGGTCGATCCGCTCGCGAAACGCGCGGAAGTTCGGCAGGTTCGTCAGCTCGTCGGTGCGGGCATGCGCCTTCAGCTCATCCGCCATGTGATTCACCGCCGCAGCCAGATTGGCGATCTCGAAATCGCCCGCAACCTGCGCGCGTGCGCCGAGGTCGCCGGCGGCGATGCGGTCGGCAGCGCGGGAGAGGTCTTCGAGCGGACGCACGACCTTGCGTAGCGTCACCTGCACCGCGGCGAAGCTGCAGATGACGACGATCCAGGCCACGGCTAGTCCCGCGGTCATCAGCTCGCGCGATTCGCGCTCGAGCATCGGCAGTTGCCGCGCGATCTCCCTCTTTCGCTCGTCGATCATCCTCTGCGCCTCGGCCACCACGCGCAGAGACTCGGTATCGATCTCGTCGGGCTGGGACGTGTTGTCGGCGATCGCGCTCCGGAACGTCTCCATCCTCCGCCGCAACGCCGCCGTGTCGATCGTCGACAACGAATCCGATTCGAGCAGTTGCGCGACGATCCGGTAGCGGGACGCGTCGCCAGCGACGGCATGCGCGCGGTACGCGTTCTGCGCGCGGATCAACTCTTCGAGCGTTGCGATCGCTCGCGTCTCGACACCGACGAGCCGGCTCCAGCGGTCCTGCGCCACTTGCGCGCGCCAGCTCAGGCCGAATGTGATCCCGAAGAGCACGAGCGCAAACGCCGCCGTCAGAAGCCACACGCGCGAGCGAAGCCGGGTGCGCCGAACCATCGTCAGCCTTTTTCCGCCAGCTCGACGGCGCGGCGTGCCACGACATGCGTGGCCAGCACGAACGCCGCGTGACTCCAGGTCAGCGGCGCAACGGAGAGCGGTGCGC
Source organism: Thermoanaerobaculia bacterium (assembly GCA_035577085.1). Taxonomy (GTDB): domain Bacteria; phylum Acidobacteriota; class Thermoanaerobaculia; order Gp7-AA8; family Gp7-AA8; genus JADGNZ01. The sequence goes on along the minus strand of DATLVW010000874.1, from coordinate 1,180 downwards.
CGGTGTAAGGATCGAGCTGCTCGGCGAGCACGCCGCTCGGCAGCGCGCGATCGCAGGCCCACCGCAGAATGTCGATCGCTTTCTGCAGCTCAGCCGTCGTTTGCGCCTGCATCGCGTACCAGTGCGCGACCGAAAGCGAGCAGACAATCCACGGGTTGCCGGCAACGTTCTGCACATCCTTCGATACCTGAAAGTAGTAGTCGTTCTCGTAGCGCGCCACGCCGCCGATGTCCGTCTTGATCGTTAGCCGCGCGATCATCGCTTCCATCGTGGCCACGATCTTCGGATCGCCGGCGTCGAACATTCCGAAGAGCCAGAGTCCGGCCATCGATGCGTCGAGTGTCGGGTCGGTCGTGATCTCCCCTTCGCGCGACACGTTCACGGATCGCGCAAAGCAGCCGCTCGTTTCGTCGAAGAGAAAGCGCGACGTCGCCTCACGGATCTCGGCGGCCGCGCGCCGGTACTTCTCCGCCTGTGCGGTCTCGCCGAAGGCGTCAGTGAATCGTGCTGCGGCGTACAGGCCCGCCCAGACCGAGCCGATCGTGAAGGCGGCGATGCCGCGCCGCTCCTCCCACAAATCCCACGACGGCGCGGGCAGACGCGTGTGCGGCTCGCGGTAACGCGCCAGAAAATCGGCCATCTGCTTGATGATCGGCTTGTAGAGCGGCTTCACGAACTCGACGTCGTGAAACTTCTCGAAGTGCGTCCAGAGCGCGACGACGACCAGCGCGGTCTCGTCCTCCTGAATCGGCAGTTGCCGCTTGCCGTCGGCGAGCCACGGATGCCATGACGACCCCACCGATCCATCCGGGTTGTATTTGTGCAGAAGAAACCCCTCGGGCGTAATCAGCCGGCAACAGAAATCGAAAAAGCGGCGCGTGATCTCGGCGTACCCGGCCTGCAGCAGCGCCATGGCCACGATCGCGCCGTCGCGCGGCCACATATACGTGTACGTGTCCTTGCCGAACTGCACGATGTCGGAGTCGGTCGCGGCGATTACAGCGCCGCTGTGATCGACCTGCGTGCGGATGATCAACAGCGAGCGTCGATACAGCCTTTGCACCGCCTCGGGTAACCGGCTGATGTCGACGTCGTTCTTGACCCACAACCTCCAATAGTCGCGCGTGCGATCGAGCAGCGAGGCCGCGCCGCGCTCGCGCACGAAGGTGTCGAGCGCCAC
>DATLVW010000873.1:0-5833 GCA_035577085.1 Thermoanaerobaculia bacterium | reverse complement strand
GAATCACAGGAGTCACGAATGTCGATGACAGACCCAATCGCGGACATGCTCACGCGGATTCGCAACGGAATCCAGTCGCATCACGAACGCGTCGAGCTTCCCGCGTCGAAGCTGAAAGTGGAGATCGCCCGCATCCTCAAGATCGAGGGCTTTATCCGCAACTACAACCTCGCCCAGAAGGACGAGCCGCAGGGGACGCTCCGGATCGAGCTGAAGTACGCCCCCAACGGCGAGCCGGTCATTCACGGCATCGAGCGCATCTCGCGCCCGGGCCGCCGTGTCTACCGCAACAAACAGGAGATCCCGAGCGTGCTCGGCGGGCTCGGCCTGGCCATCGTCTCGACTTCGAAAGGCGTGCTGTCCGGACAGGAAGCCGTCAAGAGCGGCGTCGGCGGCGAAGTTCTCTGCCAGGTCTGGTAGCGAGCATCTAAGGAGATTCCCATGTCACGAATTGGACGAAAAGAAATCCCGGTGCCGAAAGGCGTCGAAGTGAAGCACGACGGCAACGTCGTGACGGTGAAGGGACCGAAAGGTACCCTGACCACTGCCGTCGTGCCGGGCATCGGCGTGACGATCGAGAACAACGTCGTGCAGTTCACGCGCTCGGCCGATGACGGGAGAATGCGCGGCTTTCACGGCCTCATGCGCGCGCTCGTGGCGAACAACGTCCGCGGCGTGACCGACGGCTTCAAGCGCGAGCTCGACATCGTCGGCGTCGGCTATCGTGCCGAAGTCAAAGGGAAGGAAGTCGTCTTCCAGCTCGGCTACTCGCATCCCATTCGCTTCGCCATTCCGGCAGGGATCGAGATCGCCGTGGAGCCGAAGAGCGGTCACATCACCATCACCGGAATCGACAAACAGAAAGTCGGCCAGACCGCGTCGGAGATCCGCGCTCTTCGCGAGCCCGATCCCTACAAGGGCAAAGGCATCAAGTATTCGGACGAAGTCATTCGCCGCAAGGCGGGTAAGGCAGCAGGGAAATAGGTGAGCGGGGAGTAGGGTGTGGGGAGTGGGGTGTGGGAGCTTGATCGTCAGCTACCACCCCGTACTCCCCACCCCCCACTCCCTCATAGCCGGGTACCAAGCCTCGGCGAAAAGGAAAAATCATGGATCGCGCAAAACTCAGAGTGGCATCAAGAGGCCGTATCCGTCAGCGGATCCGGAACAAGGTCAGCGGGACGGAACAGCGTCCGCGTCTGGCCGTCTTCAAGAGCCTGAAGCACATCTATGCTCAGGTGATCGACGACGCCAGCGGCAATACGATCATCTCGGCTTCGACTCGCGAGAAGGACGCCGGTTCCAAGGGCGCCAACGCAGCGGCGGCCAAGGCTGTCGGTGCGCTCATCGCGAAGAAGGCGAAAGACAAGGGAATCACGCGCGTGGTGTTTGACCGCGGCGGCTATCTGTACCACGGCAACATCAAAGCGCTCGCGGATGCCGCGCGCGAAAACGGTCTGGAATTCTAGGGAGGCAACGTGCAGCGTCCGATGCAACGAGGTCAGGGCTCTCAGCGCGGCGACCGCCGCGACGAGCGCAGCGAAAGCGGGATGATCGACAAGGTCGTCCACATCAATCGCGTCACCAAGGTCGTCAAAGGCGGCAAGAACTTCAGCTTCTCCGCGCTCGTCGTCGTTGGCGACGGCAAGGGCCGCGTCGGCTTTGGCTCGGGTAAGGCGAAGGAAGTGCCGGCCGCAATCAAGAAGGGAATCGAGATCGCCAAGAAGAACATGATCTCGATCTCCATGGCAGGCACCACGATCCCGCACGCCGTTCTCGGCCACTACGGCGCCGGTCAGGTCATGCTCAAGCCGGCCTCGGAAGGTACGGGCGTCATCGCCGGTGGTCCGGTCCGGGCCATTCTCGAGTCGGCAGGGATCCAGAACATCCTGACGAAGTCGCTGGGCACCGCCAATCCGCACAACGTCGTCAAGGCCACGTTCGACGCGCTCGCCCAGCTTCGCAGCGAAGCGCAGTACAAGACGCTCCGCGGCGTGGAGGAGGGCACCGAAGCATGAGCCCCGCCGCCAAAAGCAGCAGCAAAAAGAAGATGATCCAGATCAAACAGGTCCGCAGCGGCATCGGCTGCCCGCGCTACATGCGCGAGACGCTCCGCGCGCTCGGACTTGGCAAGATGCACCGAGTAACGTCACGAGTCGATTCGCCGGAAACGCGCGGCATGATCGCCCGTATCCCGCATCTCGTGCAGGTGGTCGAGCAGTAGAACGAAGGAAGCTTTCGGCGGTCAGCGACCGGCTCTCGGGAGGCAATGATCCCGGCAACCGGTACCCGACCCCCGACATCCGGAGAAAACATGGAACTCAACAACCTCAAACCGAAACGAACCTCGCGCCACTCGAAGAAGCGCGTCGGCCGCGGCCCGGGATCGGGCAACGGCAAGACCGCGGGACGCGGCGAGAAGGGGCAGAAGTCACGTGCCGGCTTTTCGCGTATGCGTGGCTTCGAAGGTGGACAGATGCCGTTGCATCGCCGTCTGCCGAAGCGCGGCTTCACGAATATCTTCAAGAAAATCCATGCAGTCGTGAACCTCTCCGACCTCGAGCGTTTCGATAACGGCGCCACGATTGACGAGGGAGCCCTTCGCCAGGCTGGACTCGTCAAAGGCCGCAACGACGGCGTCAAGGTTCTCGGTCACGGCAAGCTCTCCAAGAAGCTGACCGTGCACGCGACCAAGTTCTCCGAGACCGCTCGCAAACAGATTGAAGCGGCAGGCGGCACCTGCCAGGAGATTCAGTAACTTGAACTTCCTCGAGACACTCCGCAACATCTGGGCAATCGAAGACCTGCGCAAACGTGTGCTTTTCACGTTTGCGCTTCTTGCTGTCTACCGCCTCGGATCGCACATCCCAACGCCCGGCGTCGACCCGGTCGCGCTCGCGGAGTTTTTCAAGGCGATGTCGGGCGGGGTCTTCGGCTTCCTCGATCTCTTCTCCGGCGGCGCTCTGCGCCGTCTCTCCGTCTTCGCCCTCGGCATCATGCCGTACATCTCGGCGTCGATCATCCTGCAGCTCCTCACGGTCGTCTGGCCGTACCTCGAAAAGCTTTCGAAAGAAGGCGAGATGGGGCGCCGCAAGATCAACCAGTACACGCGCTACGGCACCGTGGCACTCTCGATCGTCCAGTCGCTCGGTGTCGCTTTCTGGCTGAAGTCGCAGGCCGCTCCCGGCGGCGCTCCGCTCGTGCCGGTGTCCGTGCAGGACTCTCTGTGGGGAATCGGATTCCCCATCATGACCGTGCTCACACTCACGACCGGTACGTCGTTCATCATGTGGCTCGGTGAGCAGATCTCCGAGCGCGGGATCGGCAACGGAATCTCGCTGATCATCTTCGCTGGCATCGTCGTCAGTCTGCCGTCCGCTGTGCTTGGCGTCATCGACGACGTCCGCAACGGTCAGCGCAACCTCTTCGCCATGCTGGGCCTGATCGTCTTCATGGCCGCCGTCGTCGCGTTCGTCGTCTTCATGGAACGAGCGCAACGTCGAATACCAGTGCAGTACGCCAAGCGCGTCGTCGGCCGCAAGGTCTACGGCGGCTCGAACACGTACCTTCCGCTGCGCGTCAACACTGCCGGCGTCATCCCGGTCATCTTCGCGTCGTCCATCCTGGTCATCCCGCAGACGCTCGCCTCGATGATCAAAACACCGTGGGCGCAAGCCATCGGCGGCCAGATGCGCGTCGGTGAGCCGCTCTATTACCTGCTGCAGGTCGTAGGCATCATCTTCTTCGGCTACTTCTACACGTCGATCGTCTTCAATCCGGTCGATACCGCGGACAACATGCGCAAGTACGGCGGCTTCATCCCGGGCATCCGCCCCGGCAAGAAGACCTCGGACTACATCGACCGCGTGCTGACGCGCATCACCTTCGTCGGATCGCTCTACCTGGCTGCCGTCTGCATCCTCCCCGAGTTCCTCATTGCCGGCGTGCACGTTAACCAGCTCCCGTTCGGAGTCGGCGCCGCGCTCGATCGCGCTCTTCCGCTGTGGTTCACGGAAGGCATGGGCTTCAACTTCTACTTCGGCGGTACTTCACTGCTGATCGTCGTCGGTGTGGCCATGGATACCATCCAGCAAATCGAATCGCAGCTCGTCATGCGTCACTACGACGGGTTCATGAAGCGCGGCCGAGTCCGCGGACGGCGCGGGTAAGGATCGACACTCGTGAAGCTGATCTTTATCGGTCCGCCGGGAAGCGGAAAGGGAACCCAGGCGAAGCGGCTTGCCGCCCAGCATGGGGTTCCCCACATCTCGACGGGCGACATGCTTCGCGAGGCGATTGCCGACGGTACCGCGCTCGGGCAGCAGGCCGCGCCGATCATGGCCTCTGGAGCGCTGGTTTCGGACGACCTGATGATCGGCATCATCAACGACCGGCTGGCGAAACCGGACGCGGCGCGAGGATTCATCCTGGATGGCTTCCCGCGCACAGTCGTCCAGGCTGAGAAGCTCGACACAATCGTCGGTGACAGTAAGGGAAATGGCTCAGGGAATGAGGCCGATGGCCTCCGGGTTCTGCAACTGCTGGTCCCGGATGAGGCCATCGTCAAACGGATCTCGCTGCGCCGGTCGTGTCCGGTCTGCGGGGCCATCTATCATCTCGAATCCGCTCCTCCGGCCGTGGACTCGGTCTGTGACCGGGAAGGTGCGGAGCTGATCGCTCGTCCGGACGACAACGAGACTGCCGTTCGGAAACGGCTGGAAGCGTTTCATCGTCAGACGCTTCCAGTGGCCACGTTTTACAAGACGAAACAGGTTTTGCGCGAAGTCGACGGGATCGGTCCCGTCGATGAGGTCTTTGAACGTATAGAGAGATCCCTCTCCTGACCATGCTCGATCGTATGAAAGGGCCGATCCTCAAGAACCGCGAAGAGATCGCGGTAATGGATCGCGCCAACCGCATCGTTCTCGACATCCTCGAGATCATGCGGTCGATGATCAAGCCCGGCGCGACGACGGCGCAGTTGAATGCGGTCGCCGAGGAAGAGCTGGCCAAGCGCGGCGCGAAATCGCCGTTCAAAGGCTATGCTCCGATGGGACTTCCGCCCTATCCGGCGGTGGTCTGCTCGTCGGTCAATGACGTGATCGTTCACGGCATTCCGAACCGCGCCAAACTCGAGGAAGGCGACATCGTCGGACTCGACTTCGGCTCGATCTTCGAAGGGTTCGTCGGCGACGGCGCGATCACGGTTCCGGTGGGCAAGGTCACGCCTCGCGCACAGGAACTGATCGATACGACGCGCGAATGTCTCGACCTGGCCATCGACGAGATGCGTCCCGGCCGGCACATCGGCGATATCGGCGCGGCGGTTCAGGAGCATGCGGAACATCACGGCTTCCACGTGATCCGGAATTTTGTCGGACATGGGATCGGACGCCGGATGCATGAGGACCCGCAGGTTTACAACTACGGCCGCCGCGGCCGTGGGTTGGAGTTGCGGGCGGGGATGGTGCTGGCGGTCGAGCCGATGCTTTGCGAGGTCGGATCGAAGCTGCGCTCGCGAATCGAGCGCGCCGGCAGGGATGGAGTCATCGACGACGTTCGTACCGACGCCGATCGATGGACCGCGAGAACGATCGACGGCACGCTGGCCGCGCATTTCGAGCATTCGATTGCGATTACGGCGGATGGGCCGGTAGTGCTGGGGAAGTAGGCGTCGGCTGTCGGGTGTCGGGTGTCGGGGTTTCCCGAGAGCCGGCACCCGAGAGCCGAGAGCTCGTAACGGAGGAACATGTCGAAGGAAGAAGCGATTGAAGTGACCGGAACCGTCCTGGAGACATTGCCGAACGCAATGTTTCAGGTCGAGCTGGAGAACAAG
>DATLVW010000872.1:0-5982 GCA_035577085.1 Thermoanaerobaculia bacterium | reverse complement strand
GGCGGAATGCAGTACCAGCATGCGAAGCAGATCGCGGCGCAAACGAACCCGTTCATGTCGATCTGCGCAATCGGCCTGCTCGCCGCGCAGGTGCCGTTCATCTTCAACTTCTTCTACAACGCGATCGCAGCCGCTTTCGGTAATCGCGACGAAGGGCTCGGCTCGAATCCGTGGGGCGCGACGACGATGGAGTGGGCAGCGACGACGTCGCCTCCGCTGGCACACGGCAATTTCGAAGTCCTGCCGGTCGTCTATCGCGGGCCGTATGAGTACAGCGTTCCCGGCTCCGAGGTGGATTTCATTCCGCAGCATCAACCGGCCGTGATTGAGCCGGCGCCGCGTGGTGGTCTGCTGCCCGAAAAAGCCGTAGCGATGAGGGAGAATTAATGGACGCGCACGCTTCGGTCGGTCACGCAGAACTCGAGATTCCGTACAACGTCCATCCACGGCCGGATACCGGTGTTTACAACGCCAAGCTCGGAATCTGGCTGTTTCTCGCTTCGGAAGTCATGTTGTTCGGCGCGTTGTTTTCGTCGCTGATCCTGCTGCGGACGGGTGCCGAGTCCTGGCCGCGCGGCTACGAAATGCTGAACGTGCCGCTCGCGACGTTCAATACGTTCATTCTCATTCTGTCGAGCGTGACCGTTGTCATGGCCTGGTCTCACCTGCGCCTCGGCAATCTATTCAAGGGCCGCGTCTATATCTCGATTACGATCCTTTGCGCGCTCATCTTCCTCGTCAACAAGGGTTTCGAGTACTCCCACGAATTCCGCGAGGGACGTTTCCCGAAGACGAACAATTTCCTGGCCATCTACTTCACGATGACCGGTCTGCACGGACTGCACATCCTTGGCGGCGTGATCGTCTTCCTCTATTTCCTGGGACCGGGCGCGAAAATGTGGGCGCACGACCCGGAGCGCTATACCAATCGGATCGAGGTTGTCGGCCTCTACTGGCATTTCGTCGACCTCGTCTGGATTTTCCTTTTCCCGATTCTGTACCTCATGTAGGAGGAGCACGACGTGACCGATCCAGCAGCCGCAGTGGAGCCAGGCGTCGACGTGCACGAGCACGCAGGCATTGGCGATCCCAACGCGCACCATCACAGCCCGGAGCACATCCGCAAGGAAATGCGCGTCTATCTAACGGTCTTCATCGGGCTTGCCGTCCTCACCGCGGTGACGGTGGGCGCGTGCTACGGGTTAAAGCTTCCGGTTCGTACGGCAATCATCGTGGCGCTCATCATCGCGTCGATCAAAGGTTTCCTTGTCGCCGGCTTTTTCATGCACCTTCTGTCTGAAAAGAAAGTCATTTATGGCGTGCTGATCCTGACGGTCGTCTTCTTCATCTTCCTGATGACGCTTCCGATCAGTCACCACGCCAATCCATTCGGATCGTAAATGTCCCTGCGCGTCTTCCATATCGTGTTCATCAGCGTCTCGGTTGCCCTGACGCTGTACCTCGCGGTGTGGGGTGTGCGCGAATTCATGGCCTCACGGAGCACGCTGGGAATCGGAATGGCCGTATTCGGCATCGCTGGCGGCGCCTCGCTGGTGTGGTACGGAAAACGCGTATTTCACAAGCTGAAGGAGTTGCCATGAGACGCAACAGTCAGCTCTTCATGATCACGGCGGTGATTCTGCTGGTGCCGGCCGTTTTGTCCGCGTGTCCGGTCTGCTACGGCAATCCGGACTCACCGATGACGAAAAGCTCGAACAACGCCATCTTGTTCATGATCGGCGTCATCGGTTTCGTGCAGATCGGATTCATTGCCATGTTCTGGAGTTTCTGGCGGCGCGCCAGGGCCATGCGCCGCTTACGGGAGTCATTCCGTCTTGTTGACGGAGGAGCGGCGCACTAACGCGCGCCGCTGGAGGGAAGCACTATGGAAAAGTTTCTCGCTCAGTTCATGCCGGTCGATGCCTCGGAGCATGGCCCGGCGCTGGACCGCCTCAGTGCGAACGTGCACTGGCTGATGCTCGTCCTCTTTGTCGCCTGGGGTCTCTACTTCCTCTTCGTCCTGTGGCGCTTCAACGCGAAACGGAACGCGAAAGCGAGCTACCACGGCGTGCAGAGCCATTTCTCGAGCTACGCCGAGGCTGGCGTGGCAGTCGTGGAAGTCATCCTGCTGGTCGGTTTTTCGATTCCGATGTGGTCTGCCTGGACCCATCCTCCCTCGGCAGCATCGAATCCGCTGGAAATCCGCGTCGTCGCCGAGCAGTTTGCATGGAACGTTCAGTATCCGGGCCCGGACGGAATCTTCGGAAGGCGCGACGTCAAGTTCGTCACATCATCGAACCCGCTCGGAATCGATCTCACCGATCCGCATGCAAAAGACGATATCGTTACGCTCAATGACCTCCACCTCGAGGTCAACCGTCCGGTGATCATTCATGTCACCTCGAAGGACGTGATTCACAGCTTCAAACTGCCGGTGATGCGCGTGGAGACCGATGCCATCCCGGGGATGGAGATCGCCATCCACTTCACACCGAAAATGGCCAACGAATCAGGAACGGAAAACGACAAGTGGGAAATCGCCTGCGCGCAGCTTTGCGGTCTCGGTCATTACCGGATGCGCGGCCAGATGTTCGTCCATTCGAAGAACTCGTTCCAGAAGTGGCTCGCCGCTGCACCGCCGGCGCAAACAAGTATTGGCTCCTAGAAACATGAAACCTTCTTTCGAAGCGGCGCCCGAGGCGCTGCGCCGTTCGGACGAGACCCCGGTCTGGTTGCGGAGATACACCAAGCTCGTCGCCGGGTCGACGCTGTTCCTCATTTTCGCGGGAGCGATGGTCACCTCGACCGGCTCCGGTCTCGCCGTTCCCGACTGGCCCCTTTCGTATGGCATGGTGATGCCGCCCATGGTCGGCGGAATCTTCTACGAACATGGTCACCGCATGATCGCGGCTACCGTCGGCCTGCTCACAGTGATTCAGGCGATCTGGCTGCAACTGCGCGAGCCGAAGCGTTTCACGCGCATCCTTGGCTGGTGCTCAGTCGGCGCCGTCATCGCCCAAGGCGTCCTTGGCGGCGTGACCGTGCTGCTGCTCCTTCCGCATTCCGTCTCGATCGCGCACGCTGCGCTCGCCGAGATCTTCTTCTGCCTGAACGTGTCGATCGCGTTTTTCACTTCGACTTTGTTCCGTTCCTCGCGCGCGCTCGAAAAGGGTGACGCGCCGATCGGGTTGACTTCGCTGCTCGTGGTCGTGACCTATGCGCAAATCCTCGTCGGCGCGCTGATGCGTCACCTCGGCGCAGGCCTGGCCATCCCCGATTTTCCGCTGTCGTTCGGGCGCGTCGTGCCTTCGTTCACCAGCCTCGAGGTCGGCGTCAACTTTGCGCATCGCGTAGGAGCGATCTGCGTCGCAACCCTCGTGATCGGCACTGCTGTCCGCCTGCGTCGCTTTGAGTCGGGACATCCGTTGCGGCAGCTTGCCAACCTCCTCGTGACGGTAGTCATGATCCAGATTGTCCTCGGCGGCTACGTGGTCTGGAGCGGCAAGCAGCCCTTGATGACCAGCGTGCACGTGATGACCGGCGCCGCGACGTTGGCGCTCTCCCTGCTGACCGCGTTGACCGCACGCACGGTCGGCTGGCGGAGGCGCCGCCAGCATACGAGTGCGCTTCTCGCATCCGAGGTGCCTGCATGAGCGATGTTCTCGCGTTGCCGCGGCCGGCCGGATTCGCCAGCATGACTCGCGACTACCTCGAGCTGTCGAAATCGCGCATCGTGATGATGGTTCTCATCACAACGGCAGCCGGCTATTTCTTCGCGGCGCCGCGTGTCGATTGGGCGTTGCTCCTCAACGCGCTCGTCGGAACAGCGCTCGTCGCGGCAGGGACGAACGCGCTCAATCAGTACGTGGAGCGGGAGCACGATGCGAAGATGCGCCGCACGCGTCTTCGCCCGTTGCCCGACGGACGGATCTCACCACGCGCGGCGCTGTTCTTCTCGGTCTCGATCTCGATCATCGGCACGCTCTATCTCGGCGTGGCCGTAAACTGGCTCACGGCAGGCCTCGGCGCGCTGACTCTGCTGACCTACATCTTCATCTACACTCCCCTGAAGCGAGTCTCCACGATCTGCACGATCATCGGCGCAGTGCCGGGCGCGATTCCGCCGTTGATGGGATGGACGGCTGCGACCGGCTCGCTCGGAACGGGTGGAGGGATCGTCTTCGCCATCCTTTTTTTCTGGCAGTTGCCGCACTTCATGGCCATCAGTTGGATGTATCGCGAGGACTACGCCCGAGGCGGATTCGCCATGCTGGCTGTTCAGGATGACGAAGGGCGCGTAACTGCCCGGCATGCCGTGTTTTACAGCTTCGCCCTGCTCACGGTCAGCGTGCTGCCTCCTCTGTTTGGACTGGCGACGTACGTCTACCTGGTCGGCGCAATCGCGGCCGGAGGAGCGCTCACCGTCGCCAGCTTCTTCTTCCTCGCGGACCGCACTCCCCGCAGCGCGCGGCGGCTCTTCATGGCATCGAATATTTACCTGATCGTGGCCATGCTGCTGCTCGTACTGGCGTAGAGTGCGCTGGTCAAATTGCGGTCCGGTCTTTCGTGTGCGCGCCGCCAAAAAGTCAGAGTTGTCGCATTGACTTGCTGAAACGCCGGAACCTATACTCCGGCAGCTTTCCAGCCTAGGCGCGCCGCTGCTGCCCGTCCACCGCTGCCACCGATTCAGGAGGCTCCGATGCCGTTCGAAGAAGTGAAGAAAATCTGGATGAACGGGCGCCTCGTCGACTTTGCCGACGCCAAGATTCACGTGCTCACGCATGCCCTCCACTACGGTTCGGGGCTGTTCGAGGGCATCCGCTGCTACGACACGCGCAACCAGGGACCAGCGATTTTCCGGCTCGACGACCACATCCGGCGGCTGTACGACAGTTGCCGCATTTACAGGATGGAGATTCCCTACACGCCGGACGAGTTCAAGAAGGTCTGCGTCGACGTCGTCGCCGCCAATGGCTTCGAAGACTGTTACCTCCGTCCAATCGTCTACCGCGGATTCCACTCGCTGGGTGTTTTCCCCGCGGCCTGCCCTGTCGACATCGTCGTCGCCGCCTGGCACTGGGGCAAGTACCTTGGCCCCGAGGCCATCGAGCAGGGCGTCGACGTGCGTGTGTCGTCGTGGAACCGCATGGCGCCGAACACGTTCCCAGCATTGGCCAAAGCCACCGGCAACTACATGAACTCGATCCTGATCCGTCAGGAAGCGGCCGCGGATGGTTACGCCGAGGGGATCGCGCTCGACGTCAACGGCTACGTGAGCGAAGGCTCGGGCGAGAACGTATTCGTTGTTCGCGACGGCAAGATCATGACGCCGCCGCTTGGCGCATCGATCCTGGCGGGAATCACGCGGGCCAGCATCATCAAGATGGCGCGCGACCTAGGCTTCGATGTGGTCGAGTCGCTGATTCCGCGCGAACTGCTCTATGTTGCCGACGAAGTCTTCTTCACCGGCACTGCTGCCGAGGTGACGCCGATCCGCAGCATCGACCGCGTCCCCGTCGGCAACGGACGCCGCGGCCCGGTCACCGAACGCATTCAGAAGGAGTTCTTCGACTACATCGCCGGCGACATCCCCGACCGGTACGGCTGGTTCACGCCGGTGTACGCGGAGCGATCGGCAGCGGTTCCGAAACCTGCGCTGGTGGCGGGGTAGGAAGCGCCGTCAGTTCCTGATGCTGACTTCCGTGGCGCGTGGACTGGCGCTGTTTCTGGGAGGATTCACCCTGTTGAATCTGGCCGGCGATTCCCGATTCGCCGGCGCGAGTGCGAATAGCTGGTGGATCAGCGTGCCTCTGCTTCCGCCGTTGGCGAGCAAAGTGTTTCTCGCTCTGCTCGGCCTCGTCCTCCTCGCGTACGCGGCTGCTCCCGGCGTCGGAGTGCAGCGGCGCGTGATTGCCACCGCCCTTCTGAGCGCGGCGGTTCTGGCGGCGGTGAGCAACAGTATCGGCTTCTACCTCATGCTCG
>DATLVW010000871.1:0-10124 GCA_035577085.1 Thermoanaerobaculia bacterium | reverse complement strand
AGAAGTCCATCTTATTGCGGCCGTAGCCGGCGCTGGCGTCATAGAACCAGGAGCCAACCTCCCCCCGCGCGCCTCCAGTCAGGGCCTGATCTTTGATGCGCGGCTCGATCAGCGGCAAGAAGCCAAGAGGATAAATCTGCGGCCAATCCGTGGCATCGAGCGCGCGGCGATAGTTCCCACCCGCCGATCCATGCCGCAGATCGTAGGTGCCAAACGCATACAAGACCTGTTTGGCGTCCTGACTGATGGGGAGATTCAGGTTCACCAGCGACATGAGGTCGCGCTCGTATGCGTCACCCCAATGAGTGTTCGGCTGGGGCACGGAGTTGTTGCCGGCATCGCCCTTGACGATCTGATCGCGTGGATCGTTGAGCGCCCGATTCGTCTGGTTCCGGTCGCGATACTCGACGGTGGCGAACACTGCCCCGCGGCCGACGTTCCATCCGCCGCTGAGATTCGAGTCCAGCATCTGACCGTCGCTGTGAGTGGTCGAGCCGCCTTTGACTTCCAGCTTCAGAGGCTGAGCGTCGGACTTCAACACCAGATTGAGCACACCGGCGATGGCGTCCGATCCGTACTGGGCGGCCGCGCCGTCTCGAAGAATCTCCACGCTGTCGATGGCGGAGGCGGGAATGGCGTTGAGATCGACACCGGCAGAACCGCGACCGACGGTGCCATTGACGTTCACGAGCGCGGCGACGTGCCGGCGTTTGCCGTTCACCATCACCAGCACCTGATCGGGACCGAGGCCGCGCAAGGTCGCCGGGCGGACGCTGTCCGTGCCATCGGAGAGCGTCGGCCGCGGGAAGTTGAACGAAGGCGCGACCTTTTGGATGATCTGATTCGTTTCCGTCGACGGCGCCGACTCGATCTGGGCGTGCGTGATGATGTCGACCGGCACCGCTTTCTCGGCCTCTGCGTTCACGGCGCGCGACCCCACGGTGATCTCCTGTCCGAAAGAAACGCGCAACGGAAAATCGAGCGTGACCTCGGCGGCACCCAGAGTGGCGGTGGCTGTGTGTGTCTGAAAGCCCTGCAAGGCTGCGCTGACTTTTACAGTCTGACCGGTATGGGCGGATGGGACGGGGATCTGATACCTCCCCTCCGCATCGGTGACCGTACTGAGATTCAGCTCGTTGATCGAGACCGTGACGCCCGGCAGCGGCGCGCCGTCCGACGCGATCGTCACGCGTCCACGCACCGTCGTGCCCTGCTGCGCGTGGAGGACGAGCGAAAAGAACAGGACCACCAGACTGGCGAGGCGGAATCTCATAGCCATGACGCGCTCCTTATGTATTGAGAATTCGAGTATAGCCTGCCGCCGGTACAGGCCGCCGCCGCGCGTGGGAGACGGGTCTTCGGCGACGCTAACGCGGCGCTGGCTGCGGGCACTGGCGGAGTATCGAACCGCCGTGCCGCGAATGCCGGCTACTTGAAGGAGTGGTGGCCGAAGCTGGGCCAACCTACGCTGCGGCGCGTCGCCGCTGGCTGGGAGTACTGGACGAAGTTCGAACTGCCGTGCTCGCTCCGTGAGCCTCGCTCTTGTTCTCGAGGTCGACGTGCAGGAGGCGCAGCGTTTCGCGCAGATGCTTCTCGGGCACGACGCGGTCGATCGTCGGCCGCGGCGTCGCCAGGACCTCGCGATCGTTGCTGATCGCATCGACCTCCGGCGCCAGAATCAGGTCCGCTTCTTTCACCTCGACCTCGGGCGCAATGATCGGTTCTTTCAATGATCGTCTCGGCGTCGCAGTGATCCGTTAGACATGAGCCATCACCCCCGCGACCCAAGGCTACTGCGGTACACTTGAGTCATGACGCAAATCCCGACGCCGCTCCCTCAGCTGAAGGCTACCGGAAACTACCTCACTGATCCCGACGGCAGGGTCGTCATTTTGCGCGGATTCAACCTCTGCTCGAAGACCGCGCAGAGTCCAGAACAACTGGGCTTCCTCGAAAACAATGCGGCTTTTCTCCAACGGTGTGGCGTATCGGTTGTGAGACTTGGCTTGCCGTGGACGAATGTCCAGTACGTTGACGAGACGACTCGGTCGCTGCAATACAACATGACCTTCCTTGAAAGCATCAAAGGAACCATCGAGCTTCTAGCCGGCTTCGGCATCTACACTCTCGTCGATTTCCACCAGGACGGTTACGCCGCGCCGTGGGGATTTGGCGCGCCGTCATGGGCCATCGTCACCGAAGGAACGACCATGCCCATTTATGGCTGGATGGTGAACACCTTTGGAGGCGACACGTTCGTATTGAACGGCGAGCGGACAAATATCCAGACCGATCTCAATTCTGCCTTTGATTTCTTCTGGGCCGACGCCCCCATTTTGGATGGCACCACCACGCTGTGGAAGGCCTACGGACACATGCTGAACTTTGTTTCGGGCTATCTCAAAGATCAGCAGGGGAACATCCTCGGCTACGATCCCATCAACGAGCCCGAGCCCGGAACGTATTGGACGGAAGGGTATGTTCCACCCTGTAACGACCCAAACCATGTTCCACCCTGTAACGACCAGAACCCTTTGAATTTTTCCAATGGTTATCCCAAATTTGATCCGGAATACCTCGGCGCTTTCTATCAACAGTGCGCAATTCCGGCTCTTCAAAACGGCCATCCCGGCGCGATGATCTGGTTTGAACCTAACATCTATTTCGACTACAACGCGCCGACATCGCTTCCTGATCTGACCTCCGTGGGAAACCTGGGATTCAATTTCCACAACTACGAGAACACCTCTGCCACTCCTTTTGTCGCCCCAATCAGTAACGCGCAAAAGTACCAGGCGTCCTGGGAGGTTCCCCCTCCTCTGCTCTGCAGTGAATTTGGCGGCAGCACCAATTATCCGGAGATTCAGTTTGTTGCGGATCTCAACGATCAAAACATGCTGTCTGCGATTTTCTGGGCGTGGTTCAACAATGCGCAGTACCACTTTTTCAACAACGTCGATGCGGCAGCGATGGGCGTCGTGCAGGACATGTCGCAGCCACTCGAGCCGCCGAATCTCAATCAGACGATGCTCGATATCCTCACACGCGTCTATCCCCGCCTGATTTCCGGCACCCCGATTTCTTTCGGGACTACGCGACCTTCACAAACATTTGGACCGATCACACGGGCTGCATACTGGAACGTGAATGCCACGTTTACGTTCACCTTCGCGCCCGGACCCGGCACCACTGTGATCGTCGTCCCGCCAGACCTGTATCCGGGTGACTACGATGTGGTGGGGTCAATCGGCGTCAATTCGACAAAGTTCGATGGATACGTCGAGATCACGGTCGATAGCCCGCTGCCGGAGTCGGTTTTCGTCACGATCCAACCCATGTGAAGGGTGTGCGTGCCCCGCGTTAGTGATGCACCGACCGCGGTCGTGCCTGCGCCTTGCATGGTCCAAAGAGATCCAATCCTCGATTTACACGATCCTGATGAACTCGATCTACGCCGGCACGTCCGTTTGGGGTGGAAAACGTATTAAGGCAAGTACGAGCCGCTGATCTCGAAGCAGCTCTTCGATGACGTGCAGGACGTACTCGCCGGCCGCACGCGGCCGAAGACGCGCACGCGTCGTTCACCTACTCGGGTCTCGTCAACCTGCGCCGCTTGCAACGGCTTGCTCGTCGGCGACATCAAGAAAGGCAAGTACGTCTACTAGCGTGCAACGGAAAAAACTACCCGGAGCGCATTCTCGACGAGAACGC
The DNA here is from genome assembly GCA_035577085.1 of Thermoanaerobaculia bacterium. Taxonomy (GTDB): domain Bacteria; phylum Acidobacteriota; class Thermoanaerobaculia; order Gp7-AA8; family Gp7-AA8; genus JADGNZ01. The sequence goes on along the minus strand of DATLVW010000871.1, from coordinate 6,413 downwards.
GACGGCAATGTTGAAGACGATCTCAATCCCGAGTCCGTCGGAGAGAACGAGCTGGCCGCGCGGTACGACTCGTCGGCAAACAGCAACACCGCAGCGATGGATCGCCTGCGGAAGCGGCGGAACTCAAACGCCTCAAGGCCGCGAGCTACGAAGAAAAGCTCCTCGGGCGGCTCGACGAGAGCCCGTGGCTTGAACACACGGTTCGCTGGGAAGAGGAACTCGACGAGATCAATCGTGAGCTGCTAACAGCCGCCGAGGTCGTCGAAGCACCTTCTCGCTTCTGCCTGAAAGGCTATCGAACCGCACGATGAGCCGCGGAAGTCTCGCAGTCACAATGAGATTGCCCTTCGATGTTCTGGCGAAAAATGGCTGCGTATCCTGAATGGCTGGGAGACAGGGAGTCGAACCCCGATTGAGCGGTTCAGAGCCGCTTGTCCTACCATTGAACGATCTCCCAGAATGGCGGGCGTGGATGCTACACGGCGGTGAACGCCATGGTCAACGTCCGCATTCCGGCGGCACGAGGACTCGATTCCTGGTCCCGGCAGACTGGCCCCTTCCGGTTTCGTGCGACAATTCGCAGGCGAGGATGCGATCGTGTTACCCGAGGTTTTCGAGTGTCCGCAGTGCCAGCGGCAGTTTGTTTTCGAGCTCGTCGAGAACACCGACGACCGCTCCATCTACTGCCCCCAGTGCAAGCGTTACCTCGGCGAGAAGGACCTCAACTTCGTCCTCGTCAGCGAGATCGAGGAGCTGATCGAGCGTCTGCGCTTCGAGCGCGAGCGCCTCGAGAAGGATGAAGCGGTCTACGCGATGTCCGACTGCGACGCCGAGCTGAAGGTCTACGGCACCGAGGTGCACAAGGTCGTTCATGTGCTGCGGAAGGCCGTCGCCGAGCTCGATGCGCTGAAGGAGCAGTACAAGTAGAGGGCAGTCCCTCCTTCTCATGAATACCGAAGACATCACCGTCATCCTCAAGCGTTTCGAGAATCCCGATGAGACGCGGTTCCTTGTCAAAGGAAAGTTCGAGGTCGTTCATCTCGGCGCCATGACGATTGGCCGGGCGACGTACGAGCCGGGCTGGCGGTGGAGCGATCACGTTGGACCAGCCGTCGGCACGACGCGCTGCAACGTTGGGCACGTGGGAATGGTCCTGGCCGGGATCGCCACGGTCGCGTTCGACGACGGACGTGTCATCGAACTGCATGCAGGGGATCTCTTTCACGTTCCGACCGTGCCGCACGACAGCTGGGTCGTGGGAGAGGAGCAGTACATCTCCCTTCACTTCATGGGCGCGGACCAATACGCCACGAAGTGACGGCGGTTGAGCGGGGGTCGGGTTTCGGGAGTCGGGCGTCGGAGAGGGCGCTCCGCGCCACTCCTGGTTGATTCCTGGAACCCCGACCATCAGCCCAGCTTTACCAGGATCCGAGCGAGGTAAAGCCACACGCCTCCAGCGGTGATCAGTGCGAACCAGCGGGCTCCGTTTGTCGAAGCGATGATGATGGCGGCGCTGACGACGAAGAGGTCCGAGAAGATGCGCAGGAAGCCGTAGTCCTCCAGCCAGATCGTGTGCGGCAGGACGGACGCCAGCGCGAGATAGCCGAGCCACGCGAAGCGCCATTCGAGCGGTGTGCGCGTCCGGCGCCACATCAACACGACGGTTAGGACGGTCGAAACGAGGAGGAGGCATTCGAGGAAGTAGAGCCGCTGCTGTTGAATGCGGCGTGGGACGGATGCGGCGAAGAAGCGGGCGAACTCGACGAACGGTAACGCCATGGTCGGCGCGCCGGAGCGAAGCGGCGAAGTGCCCCAGCGCGCGGTGAGAAAGACCTGCCAAAGGACATCGATGACGATCGGCGCGAGGAAAACGACGGGCGCAATCCTCCGATCGCGGCGCAGCAGCCGCTCGATCACCCACGCGCCGGCCAGCGCGAACGCGAGCAGGAGCGTCGGCTCGCGCGTGAGCGCCGCGCACGTCAGCAGAATCGCCGCGGTGAGGTTGCGCCGCGCGCTGATCGCCCAGATCGCTCCCATCGCAAACATCGAGGCCACGATCTCGGCGAGATCGCGCGAGAGCGTCAGCAGGAATCCGGGATAGAGCGGCAGGATGACGCCCCACAAGGCGTGGTAACCGAGGCGGCGGGAGAAGGCACCGCCGAACGCGGCCATGATCGCCGCTGCGGCGATGTTCACGATCACAAGCAGCGCCGGGACCCAGCGCGCGTGGCCGAGCGAGAGCAGCCAGACGATGAACGGATAAGCGATGCGCTGGTTGCGGTAAGGAGGCGTGTCGAGCGTGATGCCGAACTCGGTCCGCGCGGCGGTGAAGGGATCGAGCGCGAAGCGATAGAACGTGATGCCGTCGTATCCGCCGATATTCGGGATGACGGTCAGATCCGGCGGCACTTTCCGCGCGTCGACGTTTACGCCGCCGGCGACGACGAAGAGGGAGACGTCGTCGTGGCGCGCATGCAGGAGAAGGAGGAAGAAGACCGTGTAGGCGATCGCGATCAGCACCGCGGGGGCGAATGGGGTGTCGATGCGACGGAGGGTGTCGGGTGTCGGGTGTCGGGGGTCGGAGGGCGCGGTCCGCTCTCCGCTCACGGTGTCATCCGGCGCCAGCACCACTCTTCCGAAACCGTCTTCGACTTGATCGCTCCCTCGGTGCGTGCGCAGAGCCGCGCGCCGTCACGCCAGTAGATGATCCGCTGCGGAAAGTCGTGATCCGGATTCTCGAAAACGATACGGGTTGCCTCGACGGATTTGGCCGGGAATGGCGTCTCGGGACGGGCGTGCGGCATTGCCAGGTAGACGAGCTTGCCGTCACGGCGCTCGATTCGGAGGAACTCGAACGAACTCTTGCCATCGGCTGTCAGGTCCTGATGCATACCGACCATCAATCCACCGTCGCCTTGGGTCCAGTGCTCCTCCATGCGAACACCATCGTAATCGGACGCCCACGCGCCAGCCATCCACGAAGGCATCGTCTTCTCAGGCGCAGCTTGAGAGAACGCTGAGCCTGCCGGGATCAAAAGCAGAAGCACAATCAGCAATCGTCGTTGCATCGAAAGAATGTAGCGCAATCACCGTAACTTTTCGCCTGCCCGGCGGTTTAATGAGCGATTCATGGATCGCGAAACCTATGACCGCGAGCGGCTGCTGATCGAGGCAGCGAAGGCTGATCCCAGCCGGTTCGCGGAGTTGTACGAGACCCACTTCAACCGGGTTTGGGCGTTCGTGATCCGGCGCGTGCGCGAGCGGGCCGCCGCGCAGGATGTGACGTCGGAGGTGTTTCACAAGGCGTTGAAGAACCTGAAGAGCTACGAGATTCGCGATGTGCCGTTCGTCGCGTGGCTGTATCGAATCGCAGCGAACGCCGTGAACGACCATTTCAACAGCACCGCGCGGGAACAGAGTCCAGATGAGCGTCTTGTCGAAAGCGAAGCGCCGCACGACATCGAGCACATCGAACGACGGGCATCGCTATACCGCTGTGTCGATCGATTACCGGCCGATCAGCGACGCGTTCTCGTGATGCGTTTCGGCGAGGAGCGCAGCATTCGCGAAGTCGCCTCGGCGATCGGCAAAAGCGAAGGCGCGGTCAAACAACTTCAATGGAGAGGCCTGCAGTCGTTGCGGGCACAGATGGGCGAAAACCATGGCTGAGCGCGACCTGATCGAACGGCTCGACGACGCGATTGAGGCCATCCTGGCTGGCCGCCGGGAAGGACTCGCGCTGGCCGAGCCCGAGCTGGCGACGCTGCTCATGATCGCGGGCGATCTGCACGGTCTCCCTGACCCGGACTTCCGATCGAAACTGAGGGCGGAGCTGATGCCGCCGATGGAGGATGACATGAGCACGATGACGGCCGAAGAAGTGACTACTGAGTTCCCGTCGATCAGACCCTATCTGCTTGCACCCGACGCCGATGGACTCATCGCTTTTTTGCAGGAAACGCTGAACGCCGAGCTGCTGGGACGCTACCCGGATGCCGCGGGGCGAGTGATGCATGCGGCGCTGCGGGTGGGGGATTCGCTCATCGAGATGGGCGAACCGGCTGGCGAATACAAGGCCAGACCGATGGCGCTTCACATTTATCTCGACGACGTCGACGGCGCCTACAACCGGGCGCTCGCCGCCGGAGCGACCTCGACGCACCCGCTGACCGATCAGGCATACGGCGACCGCGAGGGAGGAGTGAAGGATCGCTGGGGCAACGTCTGGTACTTCGCAACGCATCAGGAGAACGTGACGGAGGAAGAACTGCAACTACGCTTTGCCGGCGCGGGCGGCAAGCCGCGCAAAGAGGCGGGCGTTGGTCCGCGCCCGGCGGGATATCACACGGTCACGCCGTTCGTGCATGCGCGCGGCGCGCGAAACCTGATCACCTTCCTCGAAAATGCGTTCGGCGCGAAGGTCGAGCACGTGACCGAGATGCCCGGCCGCGAGGTCGCACACGCCGGCGTCCGCATCGGCGACTCAATGATCGAGCTCGGCGAGGCGCATGGCGAATCGCAGCCGATACCGGCGGTGATTCATCTCTACGTTCCCGATGCCGACGCCACGTACGAGCGCGCCGTCCGCGCGGGCGCGAGGTCGGTGGAGGCACCGGCAGACAAGCCGTACGGCGAACGAGCAGCATTCGTCATCGACCCGTTCGACAACCAGTGGTTCATCGCCACTCCGAAATAGGACTGCGGTCGTTCTTCGATTCGGGGTGGGGGAGCCTCGACTGAGCTGGACCTATCCCGCTGTCTCTTTTAGGTGACACGGATAAACGCGTTTTTCAGCGGAAAAACGCGATTTTCGCCCGAAAAACGCGATTTTCGTCGGATGAACGCGATTTTCGGTGGATAAACGCGTTTTTCGGCTGATAAACGCGACCGCACGCCGGATGAACGCGATTTTCGCCTGAAAAACGTGTTTTTCGGCTGATAAACGCGACCGCACGCCGGATGAACACGATTTTCGCCCGAAAAACGCGTTTTTCGGCCGATAAACGCGACCGCATGTCGGATGAACATGACAGCATCCAGGGTGAACGAGTCAGCAACGTACGCGTGCGGGTGTAGCGTCGGGAGTCCCAACTCCTCACTCCCGACGTCCGAGTCTTTCGCGAATCCAGAAGGTGCTAACTGGCCCTTCGGTTCCTCAACCTGGGCAAAGGACTTTCAGCTCCTAGCCATCGAACATGCTCGGCACACCCCGCGGGCACTCCTCAGACGAAACCAGTACGATCAGCATCCGTAGCAACAGCGACAAATCAGGATCGAGGTGTGTTCATGCGGATGATGAGAGTTGCGGTGTCGGTGTTCGTTCTTTTGCTGGCAACCAGCGCCGGCTTCGCGCAGTCGAAAGAGCGGGCGGACATCCCCGAGTCGTCGAAGTGGAAGATCACGGACCTCTATGCCAGCGACGATGCCTGGCGGGTAGCGAAGGACAAACTCGCGGCTCGCATCCCCGAGGTGAAGAAGTTCAAAGGGACTCTCGGCACGTCGCCGCAGCAACTCGCCGCCGGGCTGGAGATGGTCAGCGATCTGAACAAAGACTTCACGCGCATCGCCATCTACGCGGGCCTCAGCTCTGATCAGGACACGCGCGTCGCGAAGTACCGGGCCATGAAGCAGGAGATGGATCAGCTCGAATCATCATTCGACGCCGAGAAGTCATTCGTCGAGCCCGAGATTCTGAAAATGGATCGCGCCACGATCGATGCGTTCATCGCTCGCGAACCGAAGCTCGTCCCCTACACCTTCTATCTGCACGATCTGCTGCGGCGGCAGGCGCACACGCTGTCGGAGCCGGAAGAGAAGATCATCGCGGACGCCGGCTTGATGTCGTCCGCACCAGCCGAGGTCTACGGCGTGTTTACGAACGCCGACTTCCCCTTCCCCACGGTCACCCTTTCCGACGGAACCACGCGCAAGCTGGATCTGGCCACGTTCGCGGTGTCTCGTACGCTCCCCAATCGCGAGGACCGCAAGAAAGTGTTCGACGCGTTCTTCGGCGCGCTCGGCGACTATCGCGGCACGATCGGCACCGCTCTGAATGCCGAGGTTCAGAAAGACCTCTTCTACATGAAGGTGCGGAAGTATCCGACCACCCTCGACGCCGCGCTCGACGCCGACACCATCCCCACCTCGGTCTACACAAAGCTGATCGAAGGCGTCAACGCGAACCTGCCGACATTCCACCGCTATCTCAAACTTCGCAAGCGAATCCTCGGCATCAATGCCCTGCACTACTACGACCTCTACGCGCCGCTCGTCGCCAATGCGAAGCTCGAGTACTCGCTCGATGCGTCGAAGAAGAACATTCTCGGCGCCCTCGCGCCCCTCGGCACCGGCTACACCAGCGTGATCGAGCGCGCTTTCAACGACCGCTGGATCGATCTCTATCCGAACGCCGG
>DATLVW010000870.1:0-2657 GCA_035577085.1 Thermoanaerobaculia bacterium | reverse complement strand
CGCCAGTATCTGCCGCGTCTAAGAGGAAACTTCACGCAGCGCATCGACGGCGGCATCCGGGAAGTGCGTGAGACCTACAGCGACGGCAGCCGCGGCGATTTTCAGGTCGCACCCGACGGCAAGTTCACCTTCGCCGTTCCGCTGCCTGACGGTCCCGGAATCTACACCGTCGTCGTCTGGGTCCGCCCGCACCATTCCTCGGGTGATGCAATCCCGGCCAGCAACGTCTCGATCAAGGTCGAGCGCGGCGCGGGGACGTTGGTCAGCGGCACGCGCTGAGTGGTTCGGGAGTCCTGATCGGGAGTCGGGTGTCGGAGCGATCTCCCCATTTCTTCCTCCGACTCCCGACTCCCAACTCCCGATACGTTTTGTCATCAACATCACAGAGATCGTCTGTAGCGTTAGAGAGATTGTCTGTAACGTCCTGGAGATTGGTCTGTAACGTTGAAGACATCGTCTGTAACGTTGTAGTCGTTTGACGCATCGTTGCAGTCGTTTGACTCTAACGTTGTAGTCGTTTGACTGTAATGTTGTAGAGATTGTCTGCAACGTCAGAGAGATTGTCTTCATCGTTAAAGACATTGTTTTCAACGATTTTGAACTTCGAACAACCCTCGACTAGCGAATGTTGATGATTCCTTGACGGTGGCACGGGTGCCGCGACCTTCGTCACCATTCCCCATCGTCGTGACCGCGAGTGCGGCTCCGAGAAAGCTAAGCGTGAGCCCGGTGGCACGATGCGGCGCTACCGGGCCGGTCAAGCTTGGCGGCTGGGCCCAAGTCTGCGGAAGCTAGCCCGAGCCCCGACCTACGTATACTCGCCCGCCAGTGTGCGGCATCAACGCCATCTTCGCCTATCGCGACGCGGCTCCGGCCGTCGATCGCGAGGAAGTGATCGCGACGCGCGAGTGCATGCACAGCCGCGGGCCTGACGCTGGCGATGCCTGGTTTTCGGACGATGGCCGCGTCGGATTCGGCCACCGCCGCCTGGCCATCATCGATCTCTCCCCGGGCGGCGCACAGCCGATGCACTTCGGCGCGCTGTCGATCGTCTTTAACGGCGAGATCTACAACTACCGTGAGCTGCGAGCACAGCTCGAGGCCCGCGGACGCCGCTTCACGACCCAGTCCGACACCGAGGTGCTGCTGCAGCTCTACGACGAGAAGCAGGAGCGGATGCTGGACGAGTTGCGCGGCATGTTCGCCATCGCGCTCTGGGACGGCGCGCGCCGGCGCATGCTGCTGGCGCGCGACCCGTACGGCATCAAGCCGCTGTACTACGCGGACGACGGCGGCACGATCCGCATTGCTTCGCAGGTGCGCGCGCTCGCGGCAAGTGGCAAGGTGTCGAAGCAATTCGATCCCGCGGGAGCGGCCGGCTTCTTTCTGCGCGGCACCGTGCCCGAGCCGTTCACGATGTACCGCGCCATCCGCGCGCTGCCTGCCGGATCGTATGCGTACGTCGACGCAAACGGCGTTCGTGAGCCGGTGCAGTATTTCTCGATCGCGGCAACGTTGCGCGACGCCGTCGAGAACGGCGGCACCTTCAGCGAAGAGCAGCGCCGCGGCATCGTTCACGACGCCGTGCTCGAATCCGTTCGTTACCACATGGTCGCCGACGTGCCGGTTGGCGCCTTTCTCTCCGCCGGCATCGACTCCACCGCCGTCGTCGCCCTCGCGCGCGAGAGCGGCGCCAGCGACCTGCAGACGATGACGCTCCGCTTCGAGGAGTACCGCGGCCGCGTGAACGACGAAGCACCGCTGGCTGCGATGGTCGCGCAGCAATACGGCGTACGCCATGCCATTCAGGAGCTGACGCTGCCGCAATTTCGCGCCGAGCTGCCACGCATTTTCGCGGCGATGGATCAACCGAGCGTCGATGGCCTGAACAGCTTCTTCATCAGCAAAGCCGCCCACGACCTCGGACTGAAAGTCGCGATGTCGGGCACCGGCGGCGATGAGCTGTTCGGCGGCTACACGTCCTTTCGCGACATCCCCCGCTGGATGCCACTGACCTCGGTCCTGTCGCGCGTTCCGAAGCTCGGCGACGGCGTGCAGCGCCTCAACGCAGCGCTGGCGAAACGCAGCCGCCACATCAGCCCGAAGATGGGCGAGATCGTGAGGTACGGCGGAAGCTACGCCGGCGCCTACCTCGTCAAACGTGGCCGCTTCCTCGCTTCCGAATTGCCTTCGCTCCTCGGCGACGAGATCGCGCGCGAAGGCCTGGCCCGCCTCGATCTCCTTCGCCTCATCGAGCAAACCGTCACGCCCGATCCCGGCAACGGCTTCGCACGCGTGGCCGCACTCGAATCATCGCTCTACCTGCGCAACCAGCTCCTGCGCGACATGGATTGGGCCTCGATGGCTCACTCCCTCGAAGTACGCGTCCCCCTCGTCGATGCCCATCTTCTGCGCAAAGTCGCCCCCGCACTCGTTACCCGCCGCGAGCGCGGCAAGCAACTCCTCGCCTCCGCCGCCCGCCCGCCCCTCCCCGCGGAAGTGCAGCAGCGCAGGAAGACAGGCTTCACACTACCTATCAAAGAGTGGCTCACGCAGGAAGCCAGCGGCAAAGTCGAATTCGGCAAACGAAGCTGGGCGCGCAAGGTGTACGAGGTCATGTTCGCGAACGACCGAGGGTACTGGTAGCGGTCGATCAG
>DATLVW010000869.1:0-7869 GCA_035577085.1 Thermoanaerobaculia bacterium | reverse complement strand
AGTGGGGAGTGGGGAGTGGGGAGTGGTAGATCGAGGATCGAGAGAAAAAAACTGCTGAGAGCTATTCTCCCACTCCCCACTCCCAACCCCCCATTCCCCCACCCACTACGGCCTCAGCTTGATCAACGCGGTCTCCACCAGCTTGTCGCCAGGAAGATCGCGCTGCCACGCCGTCACGCTGACGTTGCCGCTTTCCGACCTCGTTCCGAACGACGTCCGCACCTTGTAATGGATCGTCGAGTCCTCGGCAGGTTGCAGGTTGCCCATCGTGTAGTGATAGAAATTCGAGCCCGGCTCGTGGGACATCGTCACGCCACGCTCATGCGTCTCGTCGAGAACGACGAGCTCCGGCGGCACCTCCACGTCGATCAGGACGTCTTTGACGCTCCGCACTCCGCGGTTGCCGACGACAACGTTGAGATTGTCCTCGCCGCGATCGGGTAGATCCATCGGATGCTCGATGTTGATTTTCAGAAGCTGGCCGTGCCTCGTTACCGCCATGCCGCTTGTCTTGCAGCCCGCGACGGCGATGAGGGCGACGACGAACAGCGCTACTGCCGCGGCCGTAGAGATTCGATGCGATTTCATGAACGTCTCCTTCAGCAGCAGACTCTGCAAGGAGCGGTCCTGAGCTATTTTCGCGGCGCCGATGCTGTCTTTCTTGTCTGGACATCCCCGGTGCATTTCCGGCCGCACTCGCACGCATCGTGCTGCACACAGGCCGCGTCGTGATGCTCACCTCACCGCATCCGTTCTTCCAGCAGCCGAACCCGATGGCGTCTATGAGGGTGCTTGGGCAAGGCCAGCTGACGACGGACAACGTGATCGTCCAGCGGCTTGTCGCGACAGTTATCCGCCGATTGTCGCGGCAAACCGTCGTGCTGTCGCGTTTTTTTGCTGAAAATCACGTTTTTCGTCTGAAAATCACGTTCTTCGCTTGGAAGTCGCGTTTTTTCGCTGAAAATCGCGTTCATCCGCCCTGCCAACGCGTTTTTCGCGTGGAAATCGCGTTTTTCGCCTGACAATCACGTTTTTCGGACGAAAATCGCGTTCATCCGCCGTGCTAACGTGTTTTTCCGACGAAAATCGTGTTTTTCGCGTGAAAATCGTGTTTTTCGGATGAAAATCGCGTTTTTCGTCTGAAAATCGCGTTTTTCGCCTGAGATTTTCGCCAACAACAGCGAGATTCCCGCGATCAACCCCGAGATTCTCGCCAACGCTATCGGACCTGGAGCCAACTCTCGCCAACCTGATTTTGACGATTCCTTCACGGCGGCATTGTTTCCGCGACGATCGTCAACCATCGCAGCCGCGTAACCGCACAAAGGCACCACACTTGCGGTAAAAGACTCTTCCGCATGGCGTACTACCTCGGCGTCGATGGTGGCGCTTCGAAAACGGCAGCGCTGGTCACGGACGAAACCGGCCGTCCGCTTGGCTCCGGCGTGGCCGGACCTTCCAATCATCTCCGCGTCGGGATCGAGACGGCCGCACGCAACATCGAGCGCGCGGTCAACAAGGCGCTCGTGACTGCCGATGTGGCCAGCCGCGAGATCGTCTGGACGTACTGCGGCATCGCCGGCGCGGATCATCCTGCGCATCGCCAGGAAGTGGTCGACTCGCTCAGCGTCTTCTTTCCGCGCGGCAACTTCACGGTCGACAACGACGCCCGTATCGCGCTCACCGGAGCGATCGGCTTCGGCGCCGGCATCGTCATCATCGCCGGCACCGGCTCCGTTGCCATCGGCCGCAACGACGCCGGCGAGGAGGCGCGGGTGGGTGGATGGGGCCCGATCGTCGGTGACGAAGGGAGCGGCTATGCGATGGGCCGAGGTGGGTTGGCGGCGATTCTGAGGGCGTTTGACGGGCGAGGACCGGCGACGGCGATGACCGCATTGCTGCAACGCGACTATCAGATGACCCCTGCCGATCTGCCACGCTACGTTTACGCGCAAACAACGCACGCCGACGACATCGCCCGGCTCAGCAAACTGGTGATCGACGCCGCGGAGAATGGAGATGCGATCGCCCGCGGCCTCGTCGATAGTGCTGGAAGCGAGCTGGCCAAATCGGTCATCGCCGTGGCGCAGCGGCTCGGGCTCATCGCCTCCGACTTTCCCGTCGCGTACGTCGGCGGCGCATTCAAGGCGGGCGAGACGCTCCTCGCGCCGATGCGCAACACCATCCTCGAGGCCGCCCCGCACGCCCACCTCTCCCCACCCGTCCGCACGCCCGTCGAAGGTGCTGCCCAGATGGCCATGCGTGCGGCTACGAATCCACGGCCGACGCGCGCTGTCGAGTAATCGCTCAGAAGCGCAAGGTCAAGCCGCCCGAGAAGATCACGGGGTTGATTTTTGCGTTCAGAGTGATCGGAACGATGGGCGTCGTACCCGGCGCGTACACGGGTGTGGCGCCCGCTTTGAGCGGTACATACTTCCCGTCCGCCGTGAGCGCCAGCATGCGCGAGAGGCGGAAGGAGACTCCGGCGTTCAACGCCAGACCGGCGTCGTCCTTGATATTGATCTGACTGAGCGTGGCGCTTTTGAAGACGTTGGTCTTGTCGAACACGACGTAGGCCGCGCCCGCGCCGATGTACGGATCGATGCCGCCGCCGGGCGCGAAATGCCACTGCAGGATGCCCGTGATCGGAGTCATGCGCGTCCCGGTGGTGGTGAATGATGTGCCACCGACAGCGCGCGTGCGAAGCGTCGTTCCCGGCCGCACCTGCGCGACATCGAACGCGGCCGAGAAGTGGTTGCCGAAGAAAATGTTCGCCCCGATTCCGTAGCCCATCTTGCCGTCGAACCTGACGTCGAACGGCTGGTTGGGAAACGACGCGTTGAACGTGCCGTTGCTGTTGGGATCGATCCAGGCCGCCCATCCGGTCAGATCAAACACATGATCCGCTGCGAGCGCAGGGAACGCGGTGAAACACATGAGAACGAGCGCAATGCGAAACGGTTTCATCGTGCAATCCTCCAGCGCGGAGCGAAAGCAAAAACTGTGACCGCAGCAGTATCCGATCGGAAAACTAATGATCGTACTGCTCGTCCAGACCGAGGAACGTACCGATCGAAATCCCGACGACCTCTTCAAACCGCTGGCTGTGGGACTTGATCATTCCGGACGGCTCGTCGAGGAAAATCCGCTCGACGCGAAAGAGCGGCACGAACATCGTGACCAGGTTGAGATCGAGATCATCGTTTCGCGCGATCTGATGAATCCAGTCCTCGTACGAGTCGAGATTGATGCCTTTGATCGTCACGCCGGCAGGGGAAAGCGCCCGCAGCACGCCGAAGAACTTCTCCTTCGGATTGACGAGGTTGACGATCACGAGCGAGGCCGGTGCGAATCCTTCGATCATTGTTTTTCGCTCAGCTCGATCAACACGCCGTTGCCGGCAGCGGGATGGAGAAACGCCACGCGGCAGCCGTGCGCACCCGGAACGGGCGATTCGTTGATCAAACGGTAGCCCTGCTGCTGCAGCCGTGCCAGTTGCGCCTCGATGTCGTCGACGCGGAAGCAGATGTGATGAATCCCTTCGCCCCTCTTCTCGATGAACTTCGCGATCGTCGACTGCGGCCCCGACGGCTCGAGCAACTCGATCATCGCATCGCCCGCGGCCAGGAACGCAGTGCGCACGCCCTGCGACTCGACGGTCTCGATGTGCTCGATCGTGAGCCCGAGCGCCTCGTAGATCTTTGCCGCGTCGAGCGACTTCACGGCGATTCCGATGTGGTCGAGTGTTGGCTTCGTCATCAAACTCCCTTCACGTCCGCGCCCCAGATGTGTTTGTGCAGTTGCGTCTGCAGCCGCGCCGGAACGCGGTCCGCGAGCATCCATTCTGCCAGCGGTTTCAACTCCAGCTCGCCCCAGACGGGCGAAAAAAGAATGGTTCGCCCGACGAGATTGCGTTCTGCGATCAAACCGCGGGCCCACTCGTAGTCCGCACGGTCAGCGATGACGAACTTGATCTCGTCGTGCGGCCGCAGGTTCTCGATGTTCGGCCAGTAGTTCTTTTCGGCCTCCCCCGATCCGGGACACTTGATATCGAGAATGATCTTCGCGCGCCGGTCGACCGGCTCGATGTCGATCGATCCCGAGGTTTCGATCAGAACTTCGAAACCGTCGTCGCAGAGTTTTTCGATGAGCGCGAACGCTTCCTTCTGCGCCAGCGGCTCGCCGCCAGTGACTTCGACAAGATTGCACCCGTAGCTGCGAACGCGCTCGACCACGTCATCGATCGAGCTCTTCTCCCCGCCTGTGAACGTGTACTCCGAGTCACACCAGCGACAACGAAGGTTGCATCCGGCGAGGCGGACAAAAACGCAGGGACGGCCGACGTGGCTCGATTCGCCCTGAATGGAGTGGAAAATCTCGGTGATGCGAAGCATGGCGTTGAATCATGCGCGATCCGCCCCAACCTGTCACCCCACCTGTCACCCTGAACGAACGTAGTTCGGACAACGTAGGTCGGACTCTCCAGTCCGACACTTCTTCGCATTCGGACGGATCAGACTGATCGGACCGAGTCGGACTAGAGAGTCCGACCTACGTCCACGCGCCGCTACCGATACTGCGTTGGATCAGCGACTCCCGCTTCTTCGAACCCTCTCTTCCGCAAAATGCACGAATCGCAATGACCACAAGCTCGACCGGCAGCATCCGGGTCGTAGCAGGAGTGCGTGATGGCGTAGTCGACGCCGAGGGAGGTTCCGCGGCGGATGATGTCCGCCTTCGACATCGACACCAGCGGAGCGATCAATCGCGGCTCGCCGTGCTCGACGCCGGATCGCGTACCAGTATCGATCACACGCTGAAAGGCCTCGAGGAACTCGGGACGGCAGTCGGGGTAGCCGCTGAAATCGACCGCGTTGACACCGATCCAGATCTCCTGGGCGCCGCGCGCTTCTGCGAAGCCGAGGGCCAGGGCGAGGAAGATCGTGTTGCGGGCGGGGACGTACGTCATCGGAATGCCCGGCGCGCCGGCGACATCCTTCGGCACGTCGATGTCATCGGTAAGCGCGCTCGCGCCGAACACGCGGAGATCCATCGGAAAGACCACGTGCTCGTCGACGCCGATCGCTTCCGCCACGCGGCGCGACGCAGCGAGCTCGATCTCGTGGCGCTGTCCGTACGCAAACGAGAGCGCGTGACAGGCTCGCCCTTCGCTGCGAGCGATGGCCAGTACGGTGGCGGAGTCGAGTCCTCCGCTCAGCAGAACGACAGCTTTCATCATCTGAATACTACAATCGCGCTCCTATGGCTGACCTGAACGTTTACGAAGTCCTCAACCGCAAGCGCCGCGGCGCACCGATCGAAGCGCGCGAAATCGAGCAGTTCATCGAGAAGTACACGCTCGGCGAGATTCCCGACTACCAGATGTCCGCGCTGCTGATGGCCATCGCCATCAACGGCATGACCGCCGAGGAGATGGCCACGCTGACGCAGGCGATGCTGCACAGCGGAGACGAGTGGCATCTGCGCAACGAGTACGACTTCATCGCCGACAAGCACTCCACGGGCGGCGTGGGCGACAAAGTGTCGCTCGTCCTTTCGCCGTGGGTTGCCGCGTGCGGCATCAAAATCGGCATGCTCTCCGGCCGCGGCCTCGGCCACACTGGCGGCACACTCGACAAGTTGGAGGCTATCCCCGGCTTCAATGCACGGCTGTCGCGCGAGGACTTCAATCGTTGCGTGGCCGAGGCGGGCTGTGTGATCTCGACGTCGACGGAAGGGATCGCTCCGGCCGACAAGAAGATCTACGCGTTGCGCGACGTCACCGGCACCGTCGAGTCGCTGCCTCTCATCACCGCGTCGATCATGTCGAAGAAGCTGGCCATGGGCGCATCGGCCCTGGTCCTCGACGTCAAGACCGGCAGCGGCGCGTTCATGCGCAAATATCAGGATTCGAAGGCGCTGGCGCAGAGCCTCATTGCGGCGGCTGCGGGATCGGGCACACGCGTCGAGGCGCTCATCACCGACATGGACCGGCCGCTCGGAATCGCCGCCGGCAATGCCAACGAGATCATCGAAACGATCGAAGTGCTGAAGGGCAATGGTCCGGCAGACGTCGAGTTCGTGACCCGCGCCCAGGCGCAGCGCACGCTCGTCCTCTCCGGCAAGTTCGACGACGCCTCAGCTGCCGCAGCGCTCGAAGACGCGCTGCGCTCCGGCCGTGCCCTCGATCAGGCCCGCGCCTGGATCAGCGCGCAGGGTGGCGACGCGAAGATCGTCGACGATTACTCGCTCCTCCCGCAGCCGAAGACGACCATCGAAGTGAGAGCGCCGCAGTCGGGCTTCATTACCTTCATGGACACCTACCAGGCGGGCATGTTCACCGTCGACCTCGGCGCCGGCCGCAAGCAGGCAAATGACGTTATCGACTACGCCGCCGGCGTGATGTTCGACCGCAGAACCGGAGATGAGGTCCGCGCCGGCGAGACGATCGCCCGAATCCAGCTCGGCAACGCCAGCCGTGATGCCGCCGAACTGACGAAGCGTTTCCTGTCATTCGTAACGTTCGGAGATACGAAGCCGGAGGAGCGGCCGCTGATTCACGAGCATTTGACGTGATGAAGAACAAGTCAACGAAGAAAACTTCAGAAGCAACCGACGACGATCCTCTCGATCGCGAGATCGACTTCAGCAAGAGCCGGCCGAATCCTTACTGGCTTGGCGTTGTCGACCGCAACTGTGTGCGTCTCCTGGAGCGTGATCTCGCGGACCAGTTTCCCGACGATAAAGCCGTGAACGAAGGCCTTCGAGCGCTGCTTCGGATTAAAGACGCGACACCGCAGAAAATCAGCGCAAGGACCGCCTCCGCGCCAAAGGCAAGAAAGAAGGCCCGTGCCTGACGAGATTCGATGAGCAGGAAAAACGCGCCAGCTGAAGACGACGATCCGCTGGATCGTGAAGTCGACTTCAGCAACGCCAAGCCCAATCCGTTCGCGCGTGACTATGGCCGCAACCGCAATCTTCGCATCCTCGATCCCGATCTTCTGGCCGTCTTTCCCGACTCCGAATCGGTGAACGAGGCACTACGCACTTTCATCCGTTTGGCGGCGGCTACTTCCCCGAAAGATCAGCGCGGAGATACCTCGGTATCGAAAACGAAAAAACGCGGATGAATGGCCGGAACGCTGAATGCAATCCTATGAAGAAGAATGACCTGCCCACGACTGACGACGACATGCTGCCCGAGTACGACTTCCGCGGCGGAGTACGCGGAAAGTACGCGCGCGACTACGGCCGCAACCGCAATCTTCGCGTCCTCGATCCCGACCTTCTGGGCAACTTTCCCGACTCCGATTCGGTTAACGAGGCGCTACGGACGCTGCTTCGCGTGAAAGCGGCGATTCAACCGCTGCCACCGGATTGATGACTCACCGCCTGATAAGCCAGGC
Source organism: Thermoanaerobaculia bacterium (assembly GCA_035577085.1). Taxonomy (GTDB): domain Bacteria; phylum Acidobacteriota; class Thermoanaerobaculia; order Gp7-AA8; family Gp7-AA8; genus JADGNZ01. The sequence continues at coordinate 463 of DATLVW010000869.1, read as the reverse complement.
GACCGCGAGCACGACTACGGCCAACGTCGAGGCGAGCAATGAGATGCCTTTGGTTCCCGAAACGGCGCTGGCAATCCACGGAAGCACCCCGAGATCCACTGCCTGCCCTGCGCGAGCGGCTGCGTATCGTTTCAGCATCGCGATCACGGTCGTGTTCTCTGCGTAGTCGCTCATCACAGTGATCAGCGGTAACGCGACGACCCATCGCGGCGTACCCGCTCCGGGAGTGAGTCCTACGATCGCCGAGACGAACATCAGGCCGTACAGCATCGGGAAGATCAGATCGATGGTCGTTTCCTGTTCGAAGTACGCGGCGCGTGAGTCGCCGAGCTGGTCCAGGATGCCGGCAACCGCGGACGGCTTGTAGAGGCAGCGGCCGTCGAGTGTCTTCGTCGGATACTTCCGAGGCCCGAACTCGTACTTCGCGAAATAGAAGACGAGGGACGCCGCCGCCAGGAAGGTA
>DATLVW010000868.1:0-10470 GCA_035577085.1 Thermoanaerobaculia bacterium | reverse complement strand
GAAACGGCGACGGTGGTATCCGACGGTTTATCGAGCACGGATGCCGAGGCAGGAGGCGCGGCTGGGGGTGGAGCGGGCCGCGGAGCTACCGGCGGCGGTTGTGGCAGCGCGCGTTGCGGGGCGGTTGGGGTCGTGTGCAGCGATTCGGTGGCAGCGGACTCCGAATCGTTGAGGCTCGGCGACGGAATCTTCTTCCGGATGGTGAGCGTGTCGATCAGGAGACCGGTTGCGAAGACGAGCAGCTCGATCGAGGACGCGTCGAGCTTCGCGGCGTCGTCTTCGGTCGCGTCGACGTAGACCGCGGCTGCCACTTTGTCCTTGATCACCATCGGCACGAGGACGGCGCGCGACGATGCCGGGACGCCGAGGCGGGTGGAGAGGTTGGCGCCGTCCCAGAGGACGACTTCTTCGCTGCGCAGAACGCGGTCGAGCTCGGGGATGAGTCCGGGCGCGGCGTTGAAGCGTTTCACCATCTCATCGTTGCCGCCGGCGGCGGTGAAGCCGACGCCCTTCCAGCCGCTGAAGGTCTCGTTGCGCAGGATCAGCATCGCGGCGCGGGAGCCGAAGGCGAGGCATTGCTCGAGAAGGGCATTGAGGATGTCGACTTGCGACTTCCCGCGCTCCACGGCCTGAATGCTTCGTTTGAGGAGAGAGGCGTCGCCGCCCGAGGGCGCAGGCACAGCAGCGGCGGGCTGTGCGGAGGTGATGCTCTCTTCCAGATCGCCGATCGACTTCTGAATGTGCGGCAGGAACGAGACGGCGTTGACGTCAGCCTGCACGCTCTGGAGCGCCGCGCGGAGCTGCGAGTCGACGACCTCGCGGACGTCTTCGATGGAGGAGCGAATCTCGCCCACCAGCTTCTCCATCGCGTCGCGGACGTGCGCCTCGATCGAGCCCGCGACCTCGTCACCCCTCACAGCCATGCTTCCTCCGAATGCTGAAGGTTGAATAACCCCTGCAAAACCCGGGGATTATAGCGCAGAGAACGTGTGCTACTTTGGTACCGATGCGACGCGCTCTTATCCTGATCAGTCTTGCTGCCGTGGCTTGCGGCGGCGGCAATGCCATCGACAACTCCTCCGAGTGGTTGCGCGTTCTCCACCACAAGCAGGCCGCGCAGGCGCCGAATGCACCCGCCCAGGCCAAACAGGTCTACGCCGATACCCTCGGCACTTTCGTCCGCAACCACCCTACTCACAGCCGTGCCCGCGAGGTCTACCAGCACATCCAGCTCGATTTCGCGCGCGAGCTTTCGTCGCTCGGCCGCTACCAGGACGCCATTCGGATCTACCGCGCGATTCTGACTCACGATCCTCAGAACATCGCGGCGATGCAAGGTCTCAGCAGTGCAGCTAACCATCTGGCCGTGTCGCGCGAAAAGCTGCTGGCGCTGCAGAAAGGGATGTCGCAGCGCGACGTCGCCGATCTCCTGGGGAAGCCAATCCCGGGATGGCAGATCCGCACCGAGCGTCCCGATACGACCATCGAGGCGTGGTACTACCGGCGGATCGATGGAGGCATCGCCGGCGTCTACTTCCGCGACGGCGCGCTCTTCGCTGCGGAAGAAAACTCGCAGGCTAAAGTGGCGCCGTTGATGTAGAGGCAGAGATCAGGGACTAGAGATCAGAGATCAGGACGGCACACCTCTGCTGACTTGATCTCCCGATTTCTGATCTCACGTCACTGGGCACTGCGATCAACGACCAGAAACATACGACACGACACGCATACCCTGATCTCTGATCTCTGCCTCCCCTGATCTCTGCTCCAACGGAATCGCGCTAACCCCCGTCTCGTTCCACATCCCGCATGCCCATCTACGAGTACCAGTGCACCAAGTGCAACGACAGGACGGAAGTCATCCAGAAGTTCTCGGATCCGCCGTACGCGGTTTGCGACAAGTGCGGTGGTGACGTCAAGAAGCTGATGTCGGCGCCCGCCATCCAGTTCAAAGGATCGGGCTTCTACAAGACTGACTACGCCAGCGCGTCCTCGAAGGAATCGAAATCGGATTCGAAGTCCGAATCGAAATCGGACGGTAAGAGCGAAGGATCAGGCGAGAGCAAATCATCCGACTCGAAGAGCGACTCCAAGTCTGAATCGAAATCGGATTCCAAGTCCGAATCGAAATCCGAGTCAAAGTCTGAGACGAAATCGGAAAGCAGGAGCGAGACGAAGTCAGAATCGAAGGCGGAGTCCAAACCCTCCGCCTGAACCGCGATGGGAAGAGCCCGGGAACTGAAGCTGCGCGCCGACTCGATGCTCGAGGAGGTCTTCCGCTCTCTGTTCGAAGAGATCGATACGGAGAAGATCCGCCGTGACGTCGATGCACTGAAAGCGAGCGCTCCTGATTTCCACTCCGACGATCATGCGCGGCTGCTCGTGCGGCGCACAGCGCTCCGTTGCGCCGCTGCCGGCGCTGTTTCCGGACTGCCGAGCGGACTGATCGCCATCGGCACGCTCGGAGCGGAACTGGCCTTTCTCGTCTTCCAGCAGTTCCGCCTGATCCTCGGCATCGCCACCGTCTACGGCCACGAGCCGACGCAGCGCGAACGGTTCGCCGAGGCAATGTCCTGTCTCGCCTACGCCTCGGGGGTCGGAATTGGCAAGCAGGGAATCGCTGTGATGCTGGAGTCGGCCACGATGGACGGCGGCATGATCGCCGAGAAGCTCGGCGCGAATTTCTTCCGCGACCGGCTGACAAAGGCGATCCCGTTCGTTGGTGCTCTTTCCGGCGGTGCGCTGAACTACGTTTCCGTTCGCGCTGTCGGCCGCGCCGCCATCAAGTTCTACGAATCGCAGATCGACGCGACCATCGCAGACGAGATCTGGGCCGAAGGCGACCGCGAGCACGCGTAGTCAGGCGGAATCGTTGGTGGGCCGGGTTTCGAAAATATGTCGCATACGAATGTTCATCGAGTCTGGAATGGTAGACAAGGCATCGCCGTTTGAGCGCGGTAACCGAGCATGAGCAAGTACGCGATGGATTCGACGACAGAAGTCCGCTCCCCGATTTTCGAGCGGCGCCGCCTTCGTCGCATCCGCATGATTGTCGAGCTCACGCTCAACCTCATCGGCAGCGACATGACCGTGTCGCACCGCGAAGCGCGATGCCTCGTGCGCTGCGCGCGCAAAGCGATCCTCGACCTTCATCCAGGATTCGAGCAACGCTACGAACGAATCGTCCGGCCCTATTTTGAACGCCTTCTGGCGTCCCGCTGGCCGCACGAGCAAGCCCTCGACGACGACTCCTGCGACGTCGTCAACTAACGTAGCGCAGGCATTCCTGCCTGCTCCCGACGGGCGTCCCTGCCCGGCGGTGGTAAGCGCAAATTCTTCGCAATCGAAAGTGAAACCCGAAACGTCGCTACGCGGACGATTTCGAAGATTGGGACGATCCCGTCGGGCGAGGACGCCCAACGGTAGCAGGCAAGAATGCCTGCACTACGAAGCCCTCACGGCGTCTTCGGCACCAGCACCCAATCCGTCTTCGATCGCGCGCTTTCGTTGCCGCTCTTATCGACGGACACCACCTCGTAGTAGTAGGAGATGCCGGGATTGACTCCGGTGTCGCGGTAGTTCGTCGCCGTCAGCAACTGCACCGGATTCAGAGGAATCGTTCCGGCGACCCGCAACTGCTCGATCCCTGTTCCTTCCGTACGATAGATCCTGTAACCAGCGAGATCCGGCGCGTCGACCGGATCCCACACCAGTCGGACGGCGCCGGTCTCGACGAGGGCTGTCAGTCCGCCCGGAGGCGCAGGCGGGACGAGATCCTTGAATTCGGCGCCGGCAATTGCCGATGGCTCGCTCTCGATGCGGGTAGTACCTGATGCTGCAACCGCGGTCACGAAGTAATCATGCGTTCCGTAGGGCGGTTGATCGGTGTACGTCGTTGCGGTGACGGGCGATGGATTCGCAGGCGCCGCGAACTCGTCCGCGGGCTGACCGTGCGGGAATCGATAAACGTTGTAGCCGGCGACTGGTGGGTTCTTCGCGCCGCTGATCGATGTCTCGGGCGCTGTCCAGGTGAGCACGACTCCTTCTTTCTTCGCAGTCGCGGCGAGAGCCGTAGGCGCAACCGGAACATCGAGCGGAACGATGGTGGGAAGATTCGACAGATCACCACTCACGACCGGACCCTGGGTCACGACCGAGTACGTGATCCGAACCGGCCTTCCGTTCGCGGCATGAAGCGGTGGCGCATCTTCGTATGTCAGCCGCGCGCCGGTGGTCGCTGCTTTCAAGTTGGCGCTCTCTATGCTGTCTACCTTTGTCCGGAGCTTCAGAAACTGATTGGGTCCCAGTGGCGGAACTTTCGCGAAAAGCTGGACGGGTTGTTCAATCGGTGAAGGGGGAGCGCTCGTTGCGACCGGAAGCTCTTCGACCGATCGCCAGATCACGATGCGCTTGATGCCGGTCATCGTTTTTCCGGACGTCGTCAGCGAAGGGTAGCTCCAGGAGAGAAGAACTTTGGGACCACGCTGTGCTACAAGAAGATCGGTCGTCGCTTTCGGAATGACAGGCACCGGCGGAAATGGATCTCCGCGTTTACCACAGGCGAGAACCGCGACCGCTAGCAGGACGACCAGTTTCTTCGGCAGCATTACTCGCGATTCTAACGATGAACGATGAAGGATGAGCGATGAACTTTCCGGGCGCGTGTTCACCGCTCCTCTTTCGTCATTCACCGTTCTGGAGGCTTCATGTGCGGAATCATCGGTTACGCCGGCACTCGTGACGTTGTGCCGGTCCTGATCGGCGGACTGAAAAAGCTCGAGTATCGCGGCTACGACAGCGCCGGAATCGCGGTCGTGGACGGCAGCCGCGTCGACGTCGTGCGCGCCGAAGGAAAGCTCTCCAATCTCGAAGCGAAGCTGAGCGAGAAGCCGCTCTCCGGTACGTTCGGCATGGGTCACACGCGCTGGGCAACGCATGGAAAGCCGAACGAGAACAACGCGCACCCGCACCGCGACTGCACCGGCGCCATCGTCGTCATTCACAACGGCATCATCGAGAACTTCCTCCCCTTGAAGCAGCGGCTGCAGAAAGCGGGGCACGAGTTCAAGACCGAGACCGACACCGAAGTCGTCGCCCATCTCATCGAAGAGAACATGAAGGATGGGACGAAGTTCGTCGAAGCGGCTACGAAGATGCTCAAGGAGTTGGACGGCCACTACGCGCTGGTCATGATCGACGGCAACGAGCCCGGCACGATCATCGCCGCCAAACATGGCCCGCCGCTCGTCGTCGGATTGGGCGACAACGAGAACATCGTCGCCTCCGACGTCGCTCCGTTGCTCGCCTACACGCGCGACATCATCTACCTCGAGGACGGCGAATACGCGATCGTCGATCAGAAGAACGTTTCGGTCTTCAACGAAAAGGACGAAAAGGTCGAGCGCGCGCCGAAACGGATTCTGTGGGATGCCGTGATGGCCGAGAAGGAAGGCTACCGGCACTACATGCTCAAGGAGATCCACGAGCAGCCGCGCGCCGTCCGCGACACATTTACCGGCCGGATGTTCGAGGAGTCGGGCGAGATCTTCTTCAACGACCTGCAGTTCACGCCGGACGAGTGGGCAAAGATCAGGAAAGTCCACGTCATCGCCTGCGGCACATCGTGGCATGCGGCGCTCGTCGGCAAGTTCCTGCTCGAGGATGCGGCGCGGATCCCGATCGAAGTCGACTACGGATCGGAGTATCGCTATCGCAATCCCATCATCGACGAGAGCACGCTCGTCATTGGCGTGACTCAGTCGGGCGAAACCGCCGACACGATCGCCGGCATGCAGGAGGCGAAGAAGCGCGGCGCGAAATTGATCACGATTTGCAACGTGATCGGTGCCGCCGCGACGCGCATGTCGGACGGCGTGATCTACACGAACGCCGGACCGGAGATCGGCGTGGCCTCGACGAAGGCGTTCACCACGCAGCTCACCGCCTTCTATCTTCTCTCGCTCTACATACGCCAGCTGCGCGGCGGGGATCTCGACGACCGCCGTTTCGCCATGCACGAGCTGAGCGTGATTCCGCACAAGATCGAAGACACCCTGGCGAAACAGGAAAAGCACATCGAGGCGCTCGCGCACAAGTATTCGAAGTCGCAGGACTTTCTCTTCCTCGGGCGCGGCGTTCACTATCCGATCGCGTTGGAAGGAGCGCTCAAGCTCAAGGAGATCTCGTACATTCACGCCGAGGGCTATCCGGCGGGAGAGATGAAACATGGACCGATTGCGCTGATCGACGAGAACCTCCCCGTCGTCGCCATCGCCACGCATTCACCCGTCTACGACAAAGTCGTCTCCAACCTGCAGGAGGTGAAGGCGCGCGATGGGAAGCTCATCGTGATCTGCGACGAAGGCGATGATGCTGTCAAAGCGCTCGCGGACGACGTCATCGAGATCCCCTGGACGATCGAACCGCTCCAGCCGATCCTGACTGTCGTCCCGACGCAACTGCTCGCCTACTACATCGCCCTGCGCCGCGGCTGCGACGTCGATCAGCCGCGGAACCTGGCGAAGAGCGTAACGGTGGAGTAATCACACCAACCCGCTCACGCGAAGACGCGAAGCCGCGAAGAAAGGAATTGGATCCTTTCCTCCTTCGTGTCTTCGCGCCTTCGCGTGAGCGTCTTCGCGTCACAGCATCGGAATGTCGACGCCGCGCTCCTTCGCCGCCTCGATCGCGATCTCGTAGCCCGCGTCGGCGTGACGCATCACGCCTGTGCCCGGATCGGTCGTGAGAACGCGCTGGAGACGTTCTGCGGCAGCGTCGGTACCGTCGGCGAGAACGACCATGCCGGCATGCAGCGAGTAGCCGATTCCAACACCGCCGCCGTGGTGAAACGATACCCACGTCGCGCCGGCGGCGGTATTCAGCAACGCGTTGAGGATCGGCCAGTCTGCGATTGCATCCGACCCATCCTTCATCGCCTCGGTCTCACGATTCGGCGACGCAACTGATCCTGCATCGAGATGATCGCGTCCGATCACGATCGGCGCTTTCACTTTGCCTGTGCGGACCAAGTCATTGAACAGAAGGCCCGCTTTGTCGCGCTCTCCGTAGCCGAGCCAGCAGATGCGCGCCGGCAATCCCTGAAACTCGACGCGCTTCTGCGCCATGCGGATCCATCGGTGCAGCGCGGCGTCGTGCGGGAAGAGCTCGAGCAGCGCTTCGTCAGTCGCAAACAGATCATTCGGATCGCCGGAAAGCGCGGCCCAGCGAAACGGTCCGCGCCCTTCGCAGAAAAGAGGGCGAATGAAGAGCGGGACAAATCCGCCGACGTCGAAGGCATCCTTCACGCCGGCTTTCAGCGCCTGCCCGCGAAGATTGTTGCCGTAGTCGAACGTGATCGCGCCGCGACGCTGCAGCTCCAGCATCGCGCGCATGTGCCGCGCCATCGTGTCGTACGACAACTCGATGTAGGCGTCCGGGCTGCTGTCGCGCATTGCCAGCGCCGCGTCGTATGAAAGCCCCGCGGGAACGTAGCCGTTCAACTCGTCGTGCGCCGAAGTCTGGTCGGTAAGGATGTCGGGAACGATGTTGCGCTCGAGCAGCGCTTCGAGCAGCTCGACCGCATTCGCGACGACGCCGATCGAGACCGCCTCGCCGGCATCGCGCGCCGCGATTGCCCGCTCGATGGCCGCACGCAGTGATGGCGCCTTCTCATCGAGGTAGCGCTTGTCGAGACGACGTTGAATGCGCGTCTCATCAACCTCTGCCACCAGCGCCGTCGCCTCGTTCATCGTCGCCGCCAGCGGTTGCGCGCCCCCCATCCCTCCCAGCCCCGCCGTGACGACGAGCTTTCCGCGGAGTGTGTTATCGAAGCGCGTCTTCGCCACGGACGCAAAGCACTCGAACGTGCCTTGCAGGATTCCCTGCGTGCCGATGTAGATCCACGACCCGGCTGTCATCTGGCCGTACATCGTCAGGCCGAGGGCATCGAGGCGCCGGAACTCGTCCCAGGTAGCCCAGTGCGGGACAAGATTGGAGTTCGCGATCAGAACCCGCGGCGCGTTTTCATGCGTGCGAAAGACGCCCACCGGCTTGCCCGACTGCACGAGCAGCGTCTCATCATTCTTCAGACGCTTGAGCGTGGCCACGATCGCATCGAAGCACTCCCAGTTGCGCGCCGCTTTGCCGATGCCGCCATAAACGATCAACTCCTCCGGTCGCTCCGCCACCTCGGGGTCGAGATTGTTCATCAGCATCCGCAGCGCCGCTTCCTGCTGCCAGCCAAGGCAGGAGAGAGTGGTGCCGCGCGGTGCCCGAATGACGCGTGCTTCTTCAATGGTCGTCGTCATGAACTGATTCTAAGTCTCTGTGTCCTCAGTGTCTCTGTGGTTGAATGGTTTTTCCCATGGCAACAAAGAAACAGGAACGCGCCAACGACATCGTCATTCGCCTCAAGCGCATGTACCCGAAGGCGAAATGCGCGCTCGATTTCACCAATGCCTTCGAGCTGCTGATCGCCACCATCCTCTCCGCGCAATCCACCGACGCCCGCGTCAACATCGTCACCAAATCGCTCTTCCGCAAATACCCGGGCCCGAAAGAGTTCGCCGAGGCCAGCCAGGTGGAGATGGAGCGCGACGTCAAACAGACCGGCTTCTTCCGCAACAAAGCCAAGGCCGTCATCGCCGCCTCGAAAGCGATCGTCGAGCGTCACAACGGTGAAGTTCCCCGCACGATGGACGAGCTGACTGCGCTCCCCGGCGTCGGCCGCAAGACGGCGAACGTGGTCCTATCAAACGCCTTCAAGATCGCGATCGGGATCGTGGTCGACACCCACGTAACCCGCGTCTCCGCCCGCCTCGGCCTCACCGCCACCGACGACGCCGTGAAGATCGAGCAGGACCTGATGGCGCTGATCCCCCAGAAGGAATGGATAAACTTCTCGCATCGCCTCATCGCCCACGGCCGCACGATCTGCATCGCCCGCAAACCAAAGTGCGCGCAGTGCGCGTTGAATGAGTTGTGCCCGAGCGCCGAGGCGCCGCCAGAGTAGTTCGATCGTCATCGTCTACGTCGACTGGTTCCGCGCTACTCAGGGGATGTGTTGCCGGCCGGCCTCAATCTTTCGTGATCCAGTCTTGTGACCCGCAGAGTCCGGAAGGTTACCGGGGTGTCCAGCGCGCCGTGACCCAGCTTCGGATGGACCGCACCTCGACCTCGGAGATGCAAAGGTTCGCGTCCGAGGTAAATACCTCGCCTTCCGAGATAAATACCTTGGGCCTCGAAGGTGAATATCTCGACCTCGAAGGTAGATACCTCGACCCCCGAAGGTAGATACCTCGACCCCCGAAGATAGATACCTCGGCCTCGAAGATGAATACCTCGGCCTCGAAGATAGATACCTCGGCCTCGAAGATGAATATCTCGGCCTCGAAGATAAATACCTCGGCGTCGAAGATAAATACCTCGACCTTGAGGATGAATATCTCGACCTCGAGGATAAATATCTCGACCTCGGAGGTATTTTTGCGACCCTGGAGCAATGATGCCCGCTCTTGTAACCTACGGATCGGATGTCAGTTAACGCTTCTCACGCGAAGCCGCGAAGACGCGAAGGACGGCTTTCGAATCGAGAGCGTCCTGTTTTGAGGGCATCGGCTCGAACGGTAGCCGAGGTGCGAGCGCGCGCCCGGTTTCTATGCGACGAACATTTCACCGAGTCCGCTGGTGGCGCAGATTCGAGCGTACATCGAGGTTCGCCGGCCTGCACATCAAGCCTATCTGAGAGCGGAGGAGCCGCCGGAGCAGATTCAGCTCCGCCGGCCCTCTGCCAGCCACCGGTCCTCAAACCACTTCGCTAGAAGTGATCGAACGCGCCTCTTTCATTCTCCGAGTCTGACCCCTCTTGATCGCCGGCCATGTCGGGCGCCACGGCAGCAGAACCAGCTGGCGCCGTGGTGGTCTGCGGTAGCAAGCTCTCGCTCGGACGCGGCGCCGCCGGCTTCGGAGCAGACTTCTTCGCCGGCTTCTTCTTCGCGGGAGCCCGCTTTGCGACAGCTTTCTTCGCGGCTTTCCTGGCAGGCGCTTTCTTCGCGGCGACTTTCTTTGCAGCCGCTTTCTTCTTCTTCGCCGGCGCCTTCTTCACGGCGCGCTTCGGCGCGGCTTTCTTCGCAGCCTTCTTCTTCGCGGTCGCTTTCTTTGATGCTTTCTTCTTCGAGGTCTTCTTCTTGGCAGCCATTCCGTTCTCCTTTAGTTGAATCGAAATCGGGGAAGAGCGACAAGATGGAACTACGATCAAATGTAGACGAGCATGCGGCGATTGTCACGCCCGTTTTGACTTGCGAACCTATGGCGGATCGTACGTCCCCAACTTCGTCCACGGACCGCACCTCGCAATCCGCCAGAACGTTTTCGCGCCGCCGATGAGGAAGCCGTGTTTGCGGATCGACTCGTGGCCGTACCAGGAGCAAGTTGGTGTGAAGCGGCATTGCACGACGCCGCGCAGGTGGGGGG
>DATLVW010000867.1:0-7806 GCA_035577085.1 Thermoanaerobaculia bacterium | reverse complement strand
CATTGTCGAAATCAAAGTACATCTATTCGAGGGATTCGGCGTAACCGCCCACAGCATGCAGAAGCTCTCGGAGCGTCTCGATCGCGAGTTAAACGGTCCATCTGCCCAGCAAGCAACGCGATAACAGTTCACCCACGGAATGAGCGAGAACGGCGCTCCCCTCGCGCTTCCGGTCCGATCCCGGGAATCACCGCGAGTCCCGGCGTAACCGAAGAGGCTGTCGTCGTGTGCCCGTCGCATGGGCGAAGTCGTTGCGGTGCGTGCCTCGGACGGTCAACCTCCACTCGCCTCCAACGTATACTCCCCCACCTCATGGGTCGCCTCCACCTCGGTACGATTCTCGGTACCACCATCACGCTCGATTTCAGCTTCCTGCTGCTCATCGCTTTCTTCGTCATTCTCAACATGCAGTCGGTGGGGATGCAGAACGCGTTGCTCTGGGCGCCGGTGATCCTGATCAGCATCCTTTTCCACGAGTTCGGTCACGCCACCATGATCGGTGTTCTCGGCTTCGGATCGAGCGCGATCGTTCTCGAAGGAATGGGAGGCTCCACCTACAACGAGCGCCGCGCCAGACCGTGGCAGGACCTCCTCATCAGCGCCGCCGGCCCGGCCTCGAGCTTCCTCCTTGCCTGGCTCACCAGTCTGCTCATCGCCAACGTTGGCTACGTCTCCCATGACCGCTTCTTCGCCGCCCTCCTGCCGGTGATGGCCTACGCGAATTTGGTCTGGGGTATATTCAACCTGCTTCCGATCGGGCCGCTCGACGGCAACGGCATCCTTCGCAACTTTTTTCGGCTGTTTCTCCAGGAGCGTCTCGCCTTCACCATCTCGATCTGGATCTCGATGCTGGTGGGGCTGGCCGTCTTCATCTACTGTCTGGTGGGGCGGCAGATCTTCATTGCCATACTCGTCGCGTTTTACGTCCGGTCGAGTTGGATGCAGTGGGAGTTCTTCCGATCCCACAATCGGACGGACGATTGAAACAAGACGGACGGAACATCACCTAGAATAGACCTGCCAACCCGTATGGAAGTACATCCCCCTCATCTCGCGCACGCTCGAAGCGCGCTCGCCAAGTGGCTTCGCGGCGGCCGGACCCGCGCCTCCCACGAATCGCTCCGGACGACCGTGGCCATCGTGCGTGCCCAGCAGGAGGCCACACTCGATGGCATCCTCGTCGTCGATGACAAGGGCGCGATCCTCTCCTACAACCGCCGCTTTCTGGAGATGTGGGGCATCCCCGAGGAGGCCGCGAACGCTGCTGATGACAACGAGCTCCTCGGATTCGCCTCGGAGAAGGTGAAGGACTGGGACGAGTTCATCGAGCTCGTCAACCATCTCTACACGCATCCCGACGAAGTGCGGAGCGACGACATCGTCAATCTCAAGGACGGCCGTGTCCTCTCCCGCGCCTCGGTGCCGATCATCTCGGGACGGCGCATTCGAGGCCGCGCCTGGTACTTCCACGACGTGACCGAAAGCGTGCGCAACGAGGCCATGCAGTCGGCGCTCTTCCGCATCGCCACGCTCAGCCGCGACGCGCGCAACCTCCAGGAGTTCTACGGCGCCGTGCACCACATCGTGGCCGGCCTCATGGAAGCGACGAACTTTTACATCGCCGAGTACGACGCCGTCCGGGACATCGTCACCTTCCCCTACTTTGTCGACCAATTCGACGACGTTGCGCCCGAAGGCCGTCCGGTCGGACGCGGGTTGACTGCGTACGTACTCCGCACCGGAAAGCCGCTGCTTGCCACGCCCGAGGAATTTGAAGAGCTCAGGAAGAGCGGTGAAGTCGAATCGATCGGCGCCCCCTCCGTCGATTGGCTCGGCGTACCTCTGGCCACCGGCGATCGCACCTGGGGCGTTCTCGGCGCGCAGACCTACGACGAGAGCGTTCGCTACACGGAGCGCGACCGCGATCTCCTCGTCTTCGTGGCCCAGCACGTTGCCTCGGCCGTCGAACAGAAGCGCCAGGAAGACGCCTTACGCGAGAGCGAGCGGCGCTACCGGCAGATGTTCGAGAACAACCGCGCCGTGCAGGTTCTGCTCGACCCCGATACCGGTGCGATCGTGGATGCCAACGTCGCTGCCGTCGAGTTTTACGGATGGGACATCGACACACTGCGCTCGATGCACATCTGGCAGATCAACACGCTCGATGAGGAGGCTATCCGCGCCGAGATGACGAATGCCACCCGGCAGCAGCGCAGCTATTTCGTCTTCCGTCACCGGCTCGCCAACGGTGATCTGCGCGACGTCGAAGTTCATTCGGGCCCGATCGTCTCCGGCGGGCGCACGCTGCTCTACTCGATCATCCACGACGTCACGGAGAGGAAGATCGCCGAGGAGGCGCTGCTGCTGTCCGAGCAGAAATACCGCAACATCGTCGACTACGCCTCGGTCGGCATCTACCGCTCCACGCCGGACGGCAGGATTCTGATGGCCAATCCGGAGCTGGCGCGCATCCTCGGGTACGACTCCATCGAAGACCTGCAGGGCCGCAATCTCGCCACCGACGTCTATCTCGATGAACGCGAGCGCGCGAACGCGCTGGAGCGCTTCGCCGCGAACGGATTCACGATCGAGCACGAATTGCTGTGGCGCAAGAAGGACGGCACGCCCATCTGGGTGCAGCTCAATGCGCACGCCATCGACCTGCAGGCAGGCGCCGAAGTCTTCGAAGGCTTCGTCTTCGACATCACCGAGCGCAAGCTCGCCGACCAGCAGGTTTCCGCCGCGAACGCACAACGAAAGGCCGTGCTCGACGCCGCCACACGCGTCTCCATCATCGCCACCAACCCATCCGGCATCATCACCGTCTTCAACTCCGGCGCGGAACGAATGCTCGGCTACAGCGCGATCGACGTCATCGGCGTCCGCAACATCACCGAGCTTCACCTCGAATCCGAGCTCGAGCAACACGCCCGGCGCCTTGCATTCGAGCTCGGCGAAAAACTCAACGGCTTCGAAGTGCTCGTGCGCCGCGCCGCGCGCGAGGGGCTCGAAGAGCGTGAGTGGACCTACGTCCGCGAAGACCGCGAGCCGCTCACCGTCCTCCTCTCCGTCACCGCACTGCGCGACGAGCACGGACACCTCACCGGCTACCTGCACGTCGGCACCGACATCACCGAACGCAAGGTCGCCGAGGAGACGCTGCGCCAGCAATCGGCAGCGATGACCGCGTCGATGGACGGCATCGGCATCCTCGACAGCCGTCTCGACTTCACCTACGTCAACGACGCGCTGGCGAAGCTGTTCGGCTATCCCGATCCGCAACAGCTCACCGGCCGCTCGATCTGCGACCTCTACGAACCGCCCGAGCAGGTGCGCGTCATCACGACCGTCGTCCCGCTCGTGCAGCAACGCGGCCGCTGGCGCGGCGAGGCCAGCGGCGTCCGCAACGACGGCACAACCTTTCCCCTGGAAATCTCCCTGACGGCGATCGACGGCGGCGGGATGGTTTGCGTCGTCCGCGACATCACCGAACGCACGTACGCCGAGGAGCAGATCAAGCACCTGGCGTATCACGATGCACTGACGACGCTGCCAAACCGTTTGCTGTTCAAAGACCGCGTCACCGTCTCGATCTCGCACGCGCAACGCCACAACACCCGCGTGGCCGTCCTCTTCCTCGACCTCGATCGCTTCAAAGTCATCAACGATTCCCTCGGCCACAGCATCGGCGACCAGCTCCTGCAGTCCGTCGCCGCGCGCGTGCAGTCGTGCGTCCGCGACAGCGACACCGTAGCCCGCCTCGGCGGCGACGAGTTCACGCTCCTCCTCCCCGACCTCGTGCACGCCGAGGATGCCGCAGTCGTCGCGCAAAAGATTCTAGAAGCCGTCCGCTACCCGTTCCACATCGAAGGGCGCGAGTTCTACATCACGACGTCGATCGGCATCAGCGTTTTCCCCGAAGACGGTCCCGACGCCGAGACTCTGATCAAGAGCGCCGATACGTCGATGTACCAGGCCAAAGAACAGGGCCGCGACAATTACCAGCTTTTCAATGCCTCGGTGAATTCACGGGCACTGCAACGAATTGCGCTCGAGCACGGATTGCGCCGATCGCTATCGCACAATGAGCTGGCCGTACATTACCAGCCCATTTTCGACCTGCGCACGAATCGCATCACCGGCATTGAAGCGCTCCTGCGCTGGACCGACCCCGTAATGGGCAACATTCCGCCGGCGACCTTCATCCCGATCGCAGAAGCGATCGGCATCATGATTCCGATCGGAACGTGGGCGTTGCGCGAGGCGTGCATCCAGGCGAAGAAATGGCACGACGCCGGCTTCAATACGTTGTCGCTCGCCGTCAACCTTTCTGTAGTGCAATTGCAGCAGATCGATCTGACAGAAATCGTGCGCGACATCCTCACCGAGACCGGCCTGCCCCCCCGCCTGCTCGAACTGGAGATCACCGAGTCCGGCGCGATGCTCAGCCCCGAATTGAGCATCCGCACACTCTATGACCTCAAGAAAATCGGCATCCGCATCTCCCTCGACGACTTCGGCACCGGCCACTCGTCGCTGGCGTACCTGAAACGCTTCCCCATCGACACGCTCAAGATCGACCAATCCTTCATCCACGACATCACCAGAGACCCCGACACCGCCGCCATCGTCACCGCCATCATCGCCATGGGCCACAGCCTCCGCCTGAAAGTGATCGCCGAGGGCGTCGAGTTCACCGACCAGGCCGTCTTCCTGAAACGCCACAACTGCGACCAGATGCAGGGCTACCTAATCAACGTGCCGATGCCTGCCGAGGAGCTGGAGTTGATCCTGGCCGCGGGAGAAGTGAAGGCGGATGTGACGTAGGGGATGCGCGGCAGCGCGGGTTGCGCCATGCAACTCTGCTAGCGCGTTGGTGCGGCGGAACGCCGCCGTCCCGGCGGCTGGCCCGGCGGCGTCTCGCCGCCGCGCGCGATCATCTGCGAGACCAAGTACATTACAAGTGGTAGCAGCGGCCGGAAGTCGAAGGCTCGAAACGTGTCAATGGCGGATTTCGGAAAGTGACCGCAACTACCTCTGGTTTCTGCTACGCCGCGGTACGGAAAAACTCGCCGTTGTCCCTCCCTGTAGAGAGGAGGATGCGATGGCGAAAGGCAGCCGGTTGCAGTGGTGGAGGTTGCAGTGGTGGACGCCCTTGAGGTTCCTCGCGCTTGTCCTGATCGCCAGCGCGATTGCGTTCGTCTTGCTTACGATCACCAAGCTGGACATGAAAAGCGCGGCTGGGATGAACCTGAAGAGCACGACTGGGACGACATGGTCCTGGTTCTGGCTTTTTGCGCTGTTGCCCGGAACTGTTGGCGTGGCGAACTACATCGTCACGCTTCGACAGCGCAGTGCTGGGGATGACGGAAGCGAAAGCGGTCCCGAGGAAGCGGAGTCGCATCATAGGCCGAGCTTTAGCGAGGCGCTCGCGGCCGCCCTTGTGCTCTCGGGGATCTTTCTCGTCGTCGCGAAAGCCGCCGCGCCAGAATTGAACCTGGACGGTCTCGTCTACGCCGGATACGGCGCCTACGTCAGCACTCTGTGGTCTATGCTGGTCCGTCTCAACGTTAGCGCGCTTTCGCCTCGCTTTCTGATCAACAGCGCCCTAAAGACATCGATCGCTATGCTGCTTGGCTTCGTGGCGTCGGGCACCGCCGGGCTCTTCAAGAGCGCTACTCCGGCGCTTTGCTTCCTGATCGGCTTTTGCCTCGGATGGGCGCTAAAAGCATTGAAGAAGAGCGCTATGGTGACGTTTGGTGTGACGCAGACGACCGCGGCCGATCTATCCGTGCGCCTCCTCGAGGGCGTTGATGACGGGGCCGTGGATGTCCTCGAGGAGCTTGGCATCACATCGATCCAACACCTTGCTACGATGAACGCCGCCGAGGTTTGCGGACGATCGCAGTATCCTCGAGACCGCGTGCTGGATTGGATCGATCAGTCGATCCTCGCCATACACGCGAACGGGCGCATCAACGACTTCCGTGCCCTTGGAATCCGATCCGCGTATGCACTCGTAACGATCGCCGACTATGCCTGCGGCAAGAACAAGGAAGAGGAACCGTTGCACGGGCTAGCGTTGCATCGACTAAATGAAGCCAGCAACCGCCTCGGCCAATCTCAGGAAGCGTTGCAGATTACCGCCGAGTGCATCCGACGCGATCCGTCTTATATTAAGCTGGACGCTACCTATCCAAACCGGCATGATCCCACCTGTCCGCCGATCGAGGAGAAGAAGCCGGACCAGAAGCCATTGCCGGGCTCGATGCTGCCGATCAAGCAGCCGGTTGACACAAGAGTCGTCGGCGTAGGGTAGCCCCGCTAGAGACCGCGGCTGTACTCTTCTCAAGCGAGACCGGTCGACGGGTTTCGGCCGCCGCCCGACAGCACTCAGGCGAGGACGCCTTAGTGCCCGCGGTCGAGACGACCGCACTTCCTCACGACGGAGTGTGGGCGTCTCGCCCGCGGCCATCGGGGCGTCCCGCCTCGGTGGTTGGACCATAGTGATAGCTTGGATCCGTGTTGCCCGAAAATGGGAGTACGGACAAACTTGGGGTCAGGTCCAGAGTCTAAAGTACCGAATGATGCGCTTGGCTCGCGGGTTCTCTGGCGCTGTCGCTTCAGACTTTGGACCTGACCCCTGAGCAAACGGCCACTGTAGCCAATCCCGTTCCGCCCGGCGATCATACGCTGACCTGAACGCGTCCCACGAATCATGCCTGCTTAACGATTGATGAGAGGTCAAACACCATCATGGTGCGACGGCCAAAATCAACATACCGAAGTCGAGCCGCTAGCTTGACGGCATCATGTTGGGCCAGAATTAGCAGCTGTTGGCGCAATTTCCCGTCGTGGAATACATCGATCGTCGCGTCTGATGGTAGATCAACGATGCCGCGGAGACCTATCAGATTGCTATATATCTCTCCGATACGGCCTACTATTTCGATCTCGCAGCCGATCAGACCTTGACAGTGTTCCTCTTTCTGAATCACGGTCTTGCCGGTAAGTTGCGCAAACAGCTCGGCGAGCGTCATCAAGAGTCCTCAGCCCCTCGGCCGTTTCGATGGTTACACCTCGGCGCTGGAACATTGAAAGGATATCAGTCTTGAATAATACATCCAGGTTGATGGCTGCGCGGTAGAAAATCAGCTGCCGTATTTCTCGCAGGCGGGAGCGGTCGACGGATTTCGGCCGCAGCCCAACAGCACTCAGGCGAGGACGCCTGAGTGCCCGCGGTCGAGACGACCGCACTCCGAAAAGAGGACTGTGGGCGTCTCGCCCGCGGCCATCGGGGCGTCCCGCCTCGGTGGTTGGACCGGAGTGATAGCTCCAAGAGTCTGAACCGACACTCGATCCGGAACATGAAGACGGTGATGCGATCAAAGTGTCACCAACCCGACGAAAAACCGCGCCATGACCACAGCAGCAGTGAGCCAACCCATGCGATAGCGCATGTTACGATCGACGCCGCACCGAGCCCCGTTGGGCGGCGTGATTTTGCGTCAAGTGGTCTTCGTGGAGTGCCTGATGTCATGGCAGTGAAAAGCGATAGAAGAGAACTTAAGCCCGAGGCTGAGCTGCGGTCCTACATGGGCAGGCTTGATCCGAAGAATCAGAAGCTCATTCGATCGGTCCGGGCTGGTGTATGCAAGCGATTCCCGACCGCAAACGAGTTGCTGTACGACTACAACCACTTCTTCGTTATCGGCTATTCGCCGACGGACCGAGGGATCGATTCCATCGTGGCGATCGCCGCCCGTGTCACCGGGGTGTTTCTGTACTTCAGTCAGGGACCGCGGT
>DATLVW010000866.1:0-3998 GCA_035577085.1 Thermoanaerobaculia bacterium | reverse complement strand
CGGACGCAGCTTCCACGCCACATACGGCCGCGCCAGTTGCCGCAGCGCGCGGTTCTTGAAGGCGTAGAGATCGCCGGCCAGGCTCGGCTCGACGAGAGCCGCCGTCTCCTCGGGCTGCACGACCAGCGATACTTCAATCGGGAGAATGCCGACCGGCAATCCCGCGCGGCGGCAGCTCTCGTGAAGGTATGCGAAGACTTCCTTCATCGCCTCGGGATCCGGTGGCGGAACGTTCTCCATCTCGCTGCCGACTGTCGGGCGGAAGATACAGACGGTCGGAAACGCGCCGGCGTTCACGATGCGGTCAATGCCGCGCTTCGTTGCTTCGATCGGCTCGACGCCGGCGATGATCTCGCCCGATACGCGCCCGCGTCCCAGCTTGCGCGACGTGTACTCCATCGCTTCGAAGAACGAATGCTGGCCGACCGTTTGCGCTTTGCCGGGACAGAGACGTGCGAAGACTTCCGGATCTTCGAACTCGTAGCAGAACGAGAAGTGATCGGTGCCGGCTTTGATCAGCTCATCGTATTCGTAGTAATTCGCCCGAGGCACCGGCACGGCCTGAACGCCGATGAATCCGCCGACATGCGTGCGCACCGCGCGCACGAAGGGCTGCGCCTGACGCAAACCGTGAATGACTTCGCGGTCGGCGCGGTCTTCATAGTGATAGCCGGTATTGAAGTGCGTGAAGATGCAGCCGGACTCCCGCCGCGCGGCCATGGCCACTTCCACCACGTCCGTCACGCGCTTGCGCGACTCCTCGGCGGCTCCGACGTTCTTGCCGGTCGTGCAGAATTTGCAGGCCAGCGACGGCGACCAGCTCCAGTAGAGGCAGCGGTTGGAGATGTAGACGCCGAGGTAGTTGCCCTGGAGGACGCCGACCCGGGACATCGGAACGTCGGCGCTCGTGTTTCGCGAGTACCAGGCAGGCTCCGGCGGGATCGTGACTTCGTACGCCTCGCCATCGCGCGAGTCGACGATGAAGTAGTTGCCCTCGCTTTCGTGAAGCGTGAAGACGGACTCCAGCGCGAACGGCTCGACGACAGGGACGTTGACCCACACCGGCTTTGTTGCCGCCGGAATGACGATCTCAAGCCCCGACCCAAGGCCCGCGCGTGTGCGGCTGATGCGGCGTCCATCGTGCTCCGTATCGCACGATTCGTCGATGCGCATCCCGCGGCAGAACAACTCAATCTCCAGCTCGACCGGTTTTAGCATGCGGCGATTAGAAACTGACCTACAGCTCGGTCCGATGATCGATGTCACAAGGGGATGTGACGGCTGTCATGCCGGGGCACCGGCAGCGTCGTGTGACGCGCAACACATGGCGGTGTGAGCAAGCCTACGGCGGCTTTTCCGGCATCGGCGCACTGTACATGCAGCATTGGAGGCCAGAATGTCCCGCACAGCACTGAAAGAAAAAACCATCACACGGACCGAAGCGATCGATCGCCTGCGCGACGAGCTGATGAAGCTCGCGGACGATGAAAACTCCGTTTGCAAGGTCGCCGCGGAAAAAGGGATCTTCTGCAAGGGCTTCCACCGCAGCAGCGACGGCGGACTGCGCCGCTGCTACTCATGGCTCGACAAGCGCCGCCCCGGCATGTCGCGCGACGAGTTGGAAGACCTCGCCAATCGCTGGCAGCTCGCGAGGCAGGAGGTCAACCAACTGCCGATCGCCTGCGATGTCCAGCAGAAAGAACACGACTCCTGCAACGGCTGGGACGACTTCACGAATAAGGATCTGGCGACGTTCTACTTCGAGCTGACGGGTGCGCCGATCGCGGTGGCGTGAGGGGGGCGCAAGGGTAGAATCAGAGAGTGCATCAGCCGCACAGGCAATACACGCTCGACGACTACTTCTCGCTGGAGCGAGGTGTCGATCTCAAGCTCGAGTACTTCAATGGCGACATCTTCGTCATGCCGAGCGGCACAATCGGCCACAACAGAATCAACCTGAATGTTCTGACCTTCCTCCATCGCGCACTCTCCGGCTCCTCCAGCGAAGTGTTCGGGGTTGGCATGCGCGTGAGCACGCCGTCCGGTCTCTACACCTACCCCGACGCATCCATCATTTGCGGCCCGCTAGTCGACGGAACAGCGGAGACGATCGCCGACGTCATCGCGCTCGTCGAGATTCTCTCCGACATCACGCGCAACTTCGACCGCGGCGACAAGTTCGAGCATTACCGTTCGATCCCAACGCTGCGGCACTACCTGCTGATCGAGCCGTCGTTCGTGCACGTGGAGCACCGGCGTCTTGAAGCTGATGGCTCGTGGTCTCACGAGATCGCCGAGTCAGTCGATCAGGTCGTGCATCTCTCCGAGGTAGGCGTCGATCTGCCTGTGGCGCGAATCTACGAGGACCTCGAATTAGCCACGGCGCGGCCTCAGGGGTAAAGCGTTCAGTGCAGCGCGCTTTTCGCCACCCTTGCACTGCACATCATTCGTGTCATCCTGAGACAGCCGAAGCCGCCGCTCGCGCTCGAACAATTCGCGCAGCGTGATGTGGCGGCGGAGGACGGCGAAGGATCTCTAGTTACGAGGCATGTGGCATGTGCATCGTACTTAGAGATCCTTCGCCGTCCTCCGCCGCTGTTTCCAGCCGGTTGCAGACGCGGCGCGGGGCAGCGGCTCCGGCGGTCTCAGGATGACACGAATGGTGGACGCGATATGAGGATAAGAGCGCGCCTTTTTGGGACACGTCAAGAAGCAGCGCGATCGCCCTCGCGTGACATCCATCACCTCCTCACGTGACCCGTTTGCCTGCCCTCTGAAACGCCTCCCGCTACTGTGTTCTCCATGAGCATTGCTGAACCTGAAGTTGCCTATCCCGCGCACCTTGAAGCCGATGTCGTTCTTCGCAACGGCCGCACGTTGCGGATCCGGCCGGTCCGCGTGGACGATCACGAGCGGATGCGGGCGTTCTTCTCCACGTTGTCGCCCGAGACTCTGCACGCGCGATTCTTTGCCGTCTGCACCGCGGATCAGGCGCTGATCTACGCTCCATCGCAGGTCGATTACGTTCATGAATTTGGCGTCGTCGGCGAAGTAGGTGACAGGATCGTCGCCGTCGCCCACTACTACTCTTCTGCGCAGCATCCGCGGATTGCCGAGGTTGCGTTCGCAATTGCGGATGACCAGCAGGGATTCGGGATCGGAACGCTGTTGCTCGAAAAGCTCGCCATCGCGGCGCGCATGAATCACATCGAGCGCTTCGAAGCCGAGGTGCTCGATGAGAACGCGCGGATGCTCGACGTCTTTCTTCAGTCGGGATACGTCGTCACGCGGAATACCGATCGCGGCACGACGCATGTTTCCTTCGCCATCGAGCCGACTGCAACGTCGGTTGCGCGCACTGCCAGCCGCGCGCAGAACGCCGCGCATCAGTCGATGAAGGCAGTTTTCGAGCCGCGATCGGTCGCCGTTGTCGGAGCGGGACGGAAACCCGGCCAGCTCGGACACGAGATCGTCGCGAACCTGCAGCGCTCGGGATTCACCGGCGACCTCTACGTCGTCAATCCAAAAGCGAACGACATCGACGGTGTTCGCTCCTATCCGTCGCTACGCGACATCGAAGGTGTCGTCGATCTAGCCATCATCGTCGTGCCGGCCGCCGAGGTGGAGCACGTCATCGACGATTGCGTGGAGAAGTCGGTGCGCGGCGCCGTCGTGATCACGGCCGGCTTCGGCGAGACCGGCCCGGCTGGCCGTGAGGCAGAACGCCGCCTTCTCGACAAAGTGCGCGCCGCGGGCATGCGCATGGTCGGACCGAACTGCATGGGCATCATCAACACCGACCCCGCCATTCGGATGCACGGCACGTTTGCCGCGGTCTACCCGCCAGCAGGCAACGTGGCGATGTCGAGCCAGAGCGGCGCGTTGGGCGTAGCCATCCTCGACTACGCGCGATCGTTGAACATCGGCTTCTCGACGTTCCTCTCCGTCGGCAACAAGGCCGACGTTTCAGGCAACGACCTCATTCAATATTGGGCCGA
>DATLVW010000865.1:0-15504 GCA_035577085.1 Thermoanaerobaculia bacterium | reverse complement strand
GTGCGCGTCACGTTCAAGGATGAGAAGTTCAGCATTCCCCTCACCGCCAAAGGAATGCAGGCCCGTGCCGAAGGCGTGACGACGATCAAGACGCTGAGCAAGGCTGAGGCAGATCACCTCGCCGAAGAGGGCGCAACGCTGAAACGCAACGAAGACGGAACCGCGGACGAAGTCTCGTTCGTCGCGACGGGAGT
Source organism: Thermoanaerobaculia bacterium (assembly GCA_035577085.1). Taxonomy (GTDB): domain Bacteria; phylum Acidobacteriota; class Thermoanaerobaculia; order Gp7-AA8; family Gp7-AA8; genus JADGNZ01. Next base: position 15,310 of record DATLVW010000865.1, on the reverse strand, counting down.
GGAGTTGACGCGGCAGTGAAGCTTTAGGTCAGACAGCGATCATCAGACTGCGATCAAGTGAATCTCATAACGCCCAGTCGCATCCTCGAGGCGAAGCTCGACCTGCCAGTCTCCGTTGCCTGGAAACGTCTGATCGATCGATACGGCTCCCTTTTCGAAGGTCTTCTCCCAGCGCGTCGCTCCTTTCGCGTCAATCAAGCGCACCGTAGCGCCGCCAGCGTCAACGCGCATGGCAACCTTCAGCCGCGCCGCGGTCCAAGGCGCTGCAATCCTATGCTTGAATACTTTGGTCCGCGTGACCGAATGGAAGTTCTCGGATTCAGACATCGCCGAGTAGCCTTTGACCGCATAGGCGGGTGACTGGATACCAATGGCGGCCACCGCTACGACGACCATCAGGCGTGCGATTCGGTGCTTCATTCTCATGATTCCTCCGGAGTGTTGCGCTGGGTATAACGGCGACGCGACCGTTTGGTTGCGATCAGCATCGGCTTCCCATAAGCACCAACGTATGGTATACGTATGGTATGAAGAAGACGACGATCTATCTTCCTGACGAGCTGAAGAAGCGACTGGAAAACCTGGCTCGCACCAGCGGCAGGCCGGAAGCGCAAGTGATCCGCGACGCCATCAGCGCGGCCACAGCGACGACGACTTCTCCAGCACCGCGGATTCCATTGATGAAACGCGGCCTCGGAGATCCGAGTATCGCCGAGAACGTCGATGCGCTACTCGAGAGATTCGGGCGTTGATTCTGGTCGACACAAGCGGGATCCTGGCTGCGCTGTTCAGTGATCAAAACTGGCACGATGAGTGTGCAGAGGCTCTCCTGAACGCTACTCCACCGCTAATCATCTCGCCGTTCGTTCTCGCCGAAACCGACTACCTGATCCAGAAGTTCGGCGGCGTCGATGCGGAGACTCTCTTCCTCGCCGAGATCGGACGCCGCGCTTACGAGCTGGCAACCTTCGACGAAGACGAAGTCGAAGCCGCGCGGCACCTCATCACGAAATACCGACCACTCGGAATCGGATTGGCTGATGCATCCATCGCTGTCCTCGCCGTACGCTACGACACGCTCGACATTCTGACTCTCGATGAACGCCACTTCCGCGCGATTCGTCCGGCGCCACGAAAGAGCTTTCGCATCCTACCGGCCGATTCATTGCGGTGAGGCGCCGCCACCCTCCATCACATCTCCGAGTGACGGCGATCATGCGCGGCGCCTCCGCACCGACCTACCTTGATCACAGCGGGCTTCTAAGTCCGCGGCGGCACTGCCGCCTTGACCGAGGAGGTGGAGCATGGAGTCACTCGTTCCGAGACTAATCGTCGTGCCTACGGATTTCAGCGCTCCGGCGTCTCATGCCGTTCGCTATGCCAGCGCGCTCGGCGAACGATTCGGTGCCCACCTCCTCGTCGTTTATGCAGACACGTTCGTTCCACCGTTCGATTTCACCGGCAGCGGCGTCGGCGTACCCACTGCGGAGCCGGAGTCGCTGATCGCTGCGGCGCGCGAGCAGCTCGCGTTGCACGCGGAGAGAAACATCAGCGCCAGAGTTCCTTACGACATCATGGTCATTGTCGGGCATCCGATGGAGTCCATCACCGAGGCTGCGCGCGACTCCGGCGCGAACCTGGTGGTCATGGGAACGCACGGACGCAGCGGCATCCGCCGCCTGCTAACGGGCTCCGTCACCGAAGCGGTGATGCGCACTTCCCCCGTCCCGGTCATCGCCGTCAACTCCAGCGCCTCGGAGAACGCATCGGTCGGCAGGATTCTCTGCGCCGTCAACTTCACGCCTGCCTGTTCCGCAGCGCTCCGGCAGGCCGGTGCTCTCGCCGATGACGATAAGGCACCCATCCTTCTCGTTCACGGTCTTGACGACCAGGAGCTCCAGCCCAGCATTCAGGAGTTGATTCGCCTGCACGAGTGGGCGCCGCCGGAGCTTGCCGGCCGTTGCCAATTGAAGACCGCGCCGAGACGTGGGTTGGCGGAAGAAATCCTCGACCTCGCTCTGGCGACTGCGGCGGATCTCATCGTCATCGATGTCAGCGCAGATCGCAGTCCAGCCGACAATCTTCGAGGCTCAATCGCCGAGCGCATCGTGCAACAGAGCCGATGCCCGGTACTTACCGTGAATGCTCACGCCGCGCAGTCTCATCTGGCGTTGGGACATGCGCGGGAACAACTCGCCGCGATTTAGACCGCGAGACGCGATTTACGCGCGTCCGAACAACAGGCGCAGGATTCCGCCGACGCGAAAGTTGCGCAGAAGGGCGCCCGGCTGGAACAGCTCGGATTTGTCGTTCAGCGTCCCTTCCGACACCGCGTGGGTTTCGCCGCCCAGCCGATGCGCGGCGCTCCGACGCGCCTCGACACGACCCGCGCGCTGGTCGCTGATCCTGCCGTAGCGCCGCTTCAGATCGTTGAGACGCTTCGCGGCGTTGTACGTAGCCTCGACGATCTCACGCCGCGTCATCCAGTCGGTCTCATAGTTGAGCATCGATTCCCAATCGCTCGTCTCCAGCAGCGCGCCATGCTCGGCCAGCGTCCGCGCCCGCAAACGGTAGCCATGCGCTTCCGCGTCCGCGAAACCGTCGCTTCCCGGATCGACGAACGGCGCCATCGGCGTGATGAATGCCGAAAGGCGGTGGTCGAACCGGATGAAGAGCTCTTCGATCGCGTCTACCGTCTCCGTCACGTTCGCTGTTGTCTGGCCCGGAAGTCCGATCATGAAGAAAAGGTCGAGGCTTTCGCAACGCGAGGCCATGACGGATTCGATCGCCTGGATCATCCGGGCATTCGTGAATCGCGCCTTGCCCAGGAGGCCGCGAATCGATTCGTCATGACTCTCGGGTGAGAGCTCCGCTCCCCATGAGCGAATCGATGCGTCGATCCGAGCCACGAGCTCCGCGTCGGGGGGATCGAAGAACTCGAACACGATGCGGTTCGACACCGGCGTGCGTGCGAGGGCATCGATCACGTCATGCGCGTAACTCACTCCGCCGTCGCGAAGATCGCCGACGAGAAAGATCGGCGTACGCGTGATCGCTGCCAGTTGACGCACCTGTTTGGCAATCGCCTCCGGACCGCGCAGGAGTGGGTGATGTCCCGGCATGAAACGCCGGAATGCGGCATTCGACGCGCCGCAGGTGATGCAGCGCCGCGCACAGCCGCGAACGGTGAATACGGCGGTGATGGGATGCCGCCACCACGCCTGAAACGGAACACTTGTCCAGAAGTCGAGGTGACGGGCAACGGAGCGGATCATCGCGCCGAGGTCGAAGTCGTACTCGTCGAGGGACGTGGGCAACACGGCGTCGGGGTTCACGCGCACTTCGCCATCCTGCTTCCAGGTTAGTCCGGGAACCAGCTCGAAACGCCGTTCACCCTCGAGCTCGCGCACGAGTGCAAGCAGCGAAGGCTCAGTGACACTGCCGCGCAGGACGAAGTCGACTGCGGGATCTTCGATCAGCTCCCGATGAAAACATGTTGCAGAGATACCCCCGAAGACGATCGGGATCTCGGGATGAAGTTTCTTGAGTAATGCAGCGACGGCCGGTCCGCCGTGTGCGTGCGGGAGCCAGTGCAGATCGATGCCGAACAGTTTGGGATGAAACTTGCGCAGGAATCGCTCAGGCTGGAAGCGGCGACTGCGCATCATCCGCAACGCCAGGTTCACGATGCGCACGCTGTAGCCGTGCCGCCGCAGATACGCGGAGAGCGTCAGGAATCCGACTGGGTACATCTCAAAGACGGGCGTCGACGGGATGACGTCGCTGATCGGCCCATAGACGATGGCCCGCTCGCGAAAATCGAAAACGCTGGGCGGGTGAATCAGGATGACATCAGGCGGCACGTTCTCACGATGCGCGGTTTTCGCGAGCGCGACCGCACCCGGCGTCACGCGAGCGTGTGATGAGGGCCACGCCGGCCTCTCTGGCGCGACGTCAGCGGCGCAGCACCCGAGGCCACTCGAAGGCGGATCCCTGGCGCACCTGCTCGATCAACGTCCGCAACTCGTCCGCCATCCGGGCGAGATCGTAACCGCGGTCGTTGGTCACGCGTGCGATCGCGCGGACTGCTTCGTCGAGGCGCTGCGTGGCTGCGCGCCACTGCCTCCGCTCGAGGTGAACGCCGCCGGCCGCGAGCTGCAAAAAGACGCGAGCGAACTCCACTTCGTCGCGAACGGCTTCGAAGAAGAGCTCCTCGAACTCGTCGCTCGCCTCGAAGTAGTCGAGCGCCGCGAGCATCGCGAGCGCCGCATGGAAGCGCGGATCATCACCGATGTCGGGGAGGGATTCGGCAGGCGGATCGAGCACGCCGGAATGGTAAGACAACGGAGCGCCGCCGCTTCGACGACGCTCCTCGTTCCTGCGGTCTATTTCAAGGTGCGCATGTACGCGACGAGCGCCGTGATGTCGGCGTCGGACACCTTGCCTTTGTAGGCCGGCATTTTCCCCTTGCCGTCGGCCGTCACCTTAGTCAGCTCGGCGTCCGTCAGCTTCTGCACGTCAGCAGAGCGCAGGTCGCGCAGCTTCATCGCCTTCCCCATCGGCGTCATGCCGCCGCCGTCGGCGCCGTGACAGCTCGCACACTTCGCCTTGTAAAGGGCACCACCGTCGGGCGCGGCAAACGCGGCCGGCGCGGCGATCAGAATGACTGCAACGCTCAGGATGATTGCTACCGATTTTCGACTCATTGTTTACCTCCTGTGATTCATTACATGCCGCCGCCGGTATGGCAGTCGGAACAGTTGACGCCGCGCAGATCGCCGATGTCGACGGGGTGAGCGAATGTGGGGCTCGCGTTGGCCGTGGCATCGGGCAGAACCGTGTGGCAGATCTGACAGTCTTTGCTGATTTTCTTCCCGTCCTTGCTGACGTGCTGATCGTCGTGACAACGGAAGCAGCCCATCGTCGCGAAGTGCCCGAGGTTGTCGGGGTGCGTGCGCCAGTCGACGCGCATCTCAGGAAAGCGGATGGCCCGGAAAATGTCCTGGATGGCGGCTGTAGCACCGGCGACCTGCACTCGTTTCGCTTTATAAATATCGGGATAGGTCTTTTGGTAATAGGCGGGAATCGCCTTCGCAATGGCATTGACGGCGGCATCGGTCGTCTCATATTCCGCGGCCAGCACAGCGACACTCTGCTGCTTGATGAATGGCAGCGTGCTGTCGATCTTCCCTGTGAACATCGCGGTGTCGACGGCGCGGTCAGGCGAGCGATATATGTGCGTGGGGCGATTATGGCAGTCGACGCAGTCCATACGCCGCTTCGTAGCCGTGGCAAGCTGCGCATCCGTCAGCTTGGAGTCGGCCGACTTGTACTCAGTAACGTTTCCATTACGGTCTTTGACGCGCACCCAGGGAATGACCTGCCGTTGCTTGTCGGTGGCGATATAAGTGATCTCATTGGCGATGTTCATGTGCCAATGAATGCCGCTCGTCTGCCCGCCGGACGCGCTTCCGCCGCCGGTCTTGATGAGCATTCGCACTTCTTTCGGCGTGTTCGTCTCGTCGTACGCGTAATGATCGAACACCTTCAATTGCGCCCCAAAGAACTTCGCCGGCCAATGGCATTGCTCGCACGTTTCCTGAGCCGGTCGAAGGTTCTCGACGGGGCTCGGAATCGGACGGGGGTATTTGTGCGCAATGACGGAATACAACTGATACGAGCCGGAGAGCTTGGACCGCACGAACCAGCCCGCTCCCGGTCCGATATGACAACCCGCGCAGCCGACATGCGCATGTGGTGACGCCTGGTACGCGGTGTATTCGGGAGTCATGACCTTGTGACAAGCCGTGCCGCAAAAGGCGTCGGAGTCGGTATAGCGATATGCCTGGTAACTGCCGATGACCGACATCGTCACAAAGAGAATGAGTCCGACCGCCGTGGAAACAATGATGACGCGGGTGCGGCGCTCGTTGAGATCGATGCGCGGGTATTGCGGAATCTCTCCCGGAGCGAGACGCCGGCGTCGCCGGCGCTCGAGCAGCATTCCACCAATGTAGACGACGATGCCGAAGATGAGAATGATCGGCGCGATGATCCAAGTCAGAATCCCCATATAGGGATTCGAATTCGCTCGAGTAGCGTCCAGATAGATCAGAAATCCGAGGTTGGCGAGAGCTACAACTGCGATCCCGAGACCTGCTTCACTGATTAAGTTACGCGAAAGCCGCACTGGCTTGGGCGATTCCGTCATTAGTCTTTCCCTTCGACACTCGTAGTTGTATGCGTTTCCGCCGAATCAACTGCTTTGGGGTGCTCTTCCTTGAATTGTTCTTCAGACATTTTCCCGTCAAACCATGCCCAATTCATCGGATAGACATCGGGGTCGAAAATCACGTGGTAGAAGTGCCATACGAGAATGGCGAGGGTTGCCAGAATTGCCTCGTAGTAATGGACTGTGGTGGCAACGTCGATCCACCAGCGGGGGATCCACGTCGCGACGGCGACAGAGTACCAGATCATCAATCCGGTCAGGGCCATGACGATCGTGCCCCACATTCCCGCCCAGTATTCGACCTTTTCGGCGTAGCTGAATCGTCCGAATTGCGGCTTCTTTTTGGAAAGCCCGAGGTAGTAGAGGAAGACGGCGATGACATCGCCGCCATCGGAGAAACGGAGCCAGAGGTCGCGCAGACCTTTGCGCCCTTCGCGGGTGAACACCATATAGGCAAGGTGGTAGAGCCCGATCGCGATCATGACCACGGCTGCGATGCGGTGGACCATCCGCCGCAACTGCTCGCTGGGACCGAACAGAGCTGCGAAATACGAGTTCGGCCAGGCCAGCGCGAATCCGCTGATGACGAGGATGACGAAGCTCGTCCCCATGACCATGTGCTGGATCCGCTGGTTGAGATTCATCCGCTCGACGGTGTGGCCGCGCCCCTTCCTCGCCGCGACTGCTTTCTTCCACCACACCAGAGCGTTGTGCAGAAGCATGAATCCGATCGTGAGGAGGATCAGCACGATGTAGATCCGCTTGATCCAGGTGACGATGCGTGAGGGCGTGTCGCTCACATCGCCATCGACGCGGTGGATTTTGCCTTGGGTGAAGTTGATCTGCGCACCCTGATGGCATTTCCCGCACGTCTTCTGCAGGTTCCTCGGGTTGATCGCCGAGCGCGGGTCGGATGACGGCAGGACGTCGTGCGCAGTGTGGCAGCTCGCGCAATCGGCGGCCGTCGTCGACCCCATTTGGCGCGCCAGCCCGTGATAGCTCGACTGATACGTCGCCACGCGCGTTCCGGCGACGCCGAACTCCTTCGTGAGACGCACTCCCGCGTGGCACCGCTCGCAACTCGAACGCGGTCCGTTCACCGCATCGCCGGCGCGCGAGATCGTGTGGATGCCGTGGCAGTCGGTGCACACCGGAGCGTTCCAGTTTCCGCGCGCCAGCGCCTTTCCATGGATGCTCTCTGCGTAATGCGCTGCAGTCGTAGCGTGACACTTCCCGCAGGTGCGGGCAACGTTGAACTTGAAGATGCCGGAGAGCGGGTCGTTCGCCGGCCGGACAGCATGATGGTCATGGCAATCGGTGCAGACGGCGGCCTTCGCCGATCCGTTGGCAACGGCCCGTCCATGGACACTCGCCTCGTACGAGATCGCCGACTGGTTGCTGAGTCCCGCTTTCGCCATCACGAACTTCTGTCCGTGGCATGCCGAGCATGTCGCAGGGATCGCACCATGCGCAGTCTTCGATTTGGGATCGGACGACGGCAGCACCTCATGCGCCGGCCCGTGACAATCGGCGCACTTCGCTCCTCGGGCCACCCCCGACTTCACCGCCTTCGCGTGCAGGCTGGTGTCCCAGGCGGCAACGCTGTCCGGATGGCAGGAGGCACAATCGACAGCTTTCGGAGCAGGATCATGAGGATAGGCTTTGACGTCGGCGTGGCAGTTCGTGCAGTCGAGCGGCCCGTGCACAGATGCGGCGAACTTCTTCGGATCGACACTTACGCTGACCGTCTTGCCGCCACCGATGTCTTTGGTGAGCTCCTTGTTGTCGTGGCAGGAGAGGCAATCGGTATTGGTAAGTTGCGAACGCACCGGCAACGCGGCGGCAAACAGAAAGACGGTAGCAATGACAAACGTTCGCATAATGACTCCCGCGGGTCACAATAGGCGGTGAGGCCATAGCGGACGATGCGGAGAGTCACCGCTGACGGGTGATCGCGAACACGCCTCTGTGTTCGACGCGCATTTCTTTGAGGACTCGCGTCATCCGACGCTGAGCCGGTGTCCCGCGAGTGATGCAGGTCACCCATCCTCATGACGTGGGTCATCAGTCGATGGTTGCCCTCTGACTATGTTCGATTCATGAGTGTCGTGACCGAAGGCTCGGCGTCGTCCGCGTTTCCGCGAAGAGTGGCGCTCAGACCACTGGCGCTGCCATCCGAACATGGCGGATGGTCGATGTTGTTCGAGCCGATCGTCCTCGGCATTCTCGTCGCTCCCTCGCTCGCAGGATCGCTGATCGCCGCCGCGGCGGTTCTTGCGTTCCTGGCACGACACCCGCTGAGACTCTTCGTGCAAGACGCGCGGCGAAGGAAACGATACGCACGAACGGTGGCCTGCGCGTGGCTCGCGGTCGCGTACGCTGGAATGTCGGCGATCGCCCTGATAAGCGCGGTCGCGATGAGCGGATCCCGCTTCCTCCTGCCGCTCGTGGCCGGCGCACTCCTGGCGTCGATTCAATTCGCACTCGACGTTCGTCAGCGCGGCCGTTCGTTCGTCGCGGAGATCTGCGGCGCATGCGCAACCGCGACTACAGCCGCCGCCATCGCAACGGCTGCACACCGCAGCTGGTCCGTCGCGCTCCCGTTAGCCCTCCTTGCCGCGTCGCTGACTCTTCCGGCGATCCTCTTCGTTCGCGCCGTCCTGCGCCACGAACGGCGAACGACGACCATGGTTCTGCATGGCGCCGCCGTCATCGGCGCGGCGATTCTCTGGCAACGCGGCCTGACCCCTGCCGTCACGATCATCGTCATGGCAATGCTGCTCGTTCGTGCCGCGATCGGCCTCCGGGAGAAAGTGGCGCCCCCGGCCAAAATCATCGGCATGCGCGAGGCCATCGTCGGTGCCGCCGCGGTTCTCGTCATCGCGGCGGGCTACCTCTCGTAAAGCGCGTACAGGTCAAGTGCCCACAAAACCCTTGCACCACAGAGACACAGAGAACACAGAGTTGAATCGATTTCTCTGTGAGCTCTGTGTCTCTGTGGTGCATTTCTTTTCCCCATCCAAGTGATGCGCATCACCACCCGGCATGACGGGCGTCATCAGTCGATGGTCACGGCAAAACTATCGTTCTTTGCATGACAGTCCTCGCCGAAAAACCGACGTCATTCGCCACTTTGCCGCAACCAGCCAAACCGCTCGTCGCGATGATCGACGGCAACGAAGCCGCGGCTCGCGTGGCCTATGCGATGAGCGAGGTGATCGCCATCTATCCGATCACGCCTGCTTCGAACATGGGGGAGTGGGCTGACGACTGGGCCGCGCAGAAGCGGCCGAACCTCTGGGGTACCGTCCCCAGCGTCGTGGAGATGGAGAGCGAAGCGGGAGCTGCGGGAGCCGTTCACGGCGCGCTGCAGACGGGGTCTCTGGCGACGACCTTCACCGCGTCGCAGGGGCTGCTGCTCATGATCCCCAACATGTACAAGATCGCCGGCGAACTGACACCGGCCGTCTTTCATGTGGCCGCGCGGTCACTGGCCACGCACGCGCTCTCGATCTTCGGCGATCACAGCGACGTGATGGCGGCGCGCGGCACGGGATGGGCGATGCTCTGCTCGGCCAGCGCGCAGGAGGCGCATGACCTCGCCCTCATCGCCCACGCTGCGACGCTGGAGTGCCGCATCCCGTTCCTTCACTTCTTCGACGGATTCCGGACGTCGCATGAGATTGCGAAGGTCACGTTGCTGAACGACGATCAGATGCGCTCGATGATCGATCTGGAGCTCGTCTTCGATCACCGTTCGCGCGCGCTCACACCCGACCATCCGGTCATGCGCGGAACCGCCCAGAATCCCGACGTCTTCTTCCAGTCGCGCGAGCGGGCCAACCAGTTCTATACCGAATGTCCCACGATCGTCGCGGAGACCATGGAGCGTTTCGCGAAGCGCACCGGCCGCCGTTACGCGCCGTACGAGTATCACGGCTCACCCCACGCCGAGCGCGTCATCGTGGCCATGGGATCGGCGTGCGAGACGATCGGCGAAACGGTCGACGCGCTGAACGAATCCGGCGAAAACGTCGGCGTCGTCAACGTGCGACTCTTCCGTCCGTTCGACGTCACGCGCTTCGTGCGATCGCTGCCGGCGAGCGTCCGTGCGATTGCCGTACTCGATCGCACGAAGGAGCCGGGAAGCGCCGGTGAGCCGCTCTACCTCGACGTCGTCACGGCGCTGCACGAGGCCGGACGCCGGATCCCCATCGTGATCGGTGGCCGCTTCGGTCTCTCCTCGAAAGAATTCACGCCAGCGATGGCCAAAGGCGTCTTCGACGAACTAGACGCCACGCATCCTCGCCAGCACTTCACCGTCGGCATCCACGACGACGTCACGGGGTTGAGCATCGCCTTCGATCCGTCGTTCACCGTCGAGCGCGATGAGATGGTGCGCGCGATGTTCTACGGACTCGGCTCCGATGGCACCGTCGGCGCGAACAAGAACAGTTGCAAGATCATCGGCGACACCGGCCGATACGCGCAGGGCTACTTCGTCTACGACTCGAAGAAGGCCGGCGCGGTGACCGTCTCGCATCTCCGCTTCGGGCCTGATCCGATCCACGCGCCGTACCTGATCGAGCGCGCCTCACTCGTGGCTTGCCATCAGGCTTCGCTCATGCCTCGGAACGACGTCCTCAAGAACCTCGCGCACGGCGGCACGTTCCTGCTCAATGCTCCGATCACATCCTCCGACGAGCTGCCCGAGCACATCCGCACTACGCTCGCGGAAAAAGAGGCCCGGCTTTTCGTGATCGATGCCTCGCGCGTTGCGCGCGAGTCGGGCATGGGCAACCGCATCAACACGATCATGCAGGTGGCCTTCTTTGCCTGCGCCAATGTGATGCCGTTCGATGAGGCGCTCGACGCCATCTGTAACGCCGTGCGCAAGACGTATGCACGCAAAGGCGAAGCGGTCGTGCAGAAGAACTTGAAAGCGATCGACGCCACGCTGGCGAATCTGCGCGAGTTCACCATCAGCTCCGCTGATGCCACCACCACCGGACGCATCGATCACGTTCATGCTCCCGAGTTCGTGCGCGACGTTCTCTTCGAGATCATCGCCGGACGCGGTGACGACCTGCCGGTCAGCGCCATGCCGTGTGACGGCACCTTCCCCACCGCCACCGCGCAGTACGAGAAACGAAACCTGGCGCAGGAGATCCCGGCGTGGGAGGCTGCGGCCTGCATCCAGTGCGGCAAGTGCGCGATGGTCTGTCCGCACGCCGCCATCCGCATCAAGGCCTACGATCCCAGCATCCTCGAGACAAAGCCGGCGTCGTTCAAGTCGCTGACACCGATGCACAAGGATTGGGCCGGCCTGGCCTACACGATTCAGGTCGCGCCCGAAGACTGCACCGGCTGCCAGATCTGCGTCGATGTCTGTCCTGCGCGTAGCAAGACGAACAAGGAACAGATGGCGCTGGTGATGCAGCCGCAGGCTCCCCTGCTCGAATCCGAGCGCGCCAATTGGGACTTCTTCCTCGGCATCCCCGAGCGCGACCGCCGCTCGATCACGCCGGGACTCATCCGCCATCAGCAACTGCAGCAGCCGCTGTTCGAGTTCTCGGGCGCCTGCGCCGGCTGCGGCGAAACGCCGTACCTGAAACTGATGTCGCAGCTCTTCGGCGACCGCGCCGTGGTCGCCAATGCCACCGGCTGTTCGTCGATCTTCGGCGGCAATCTTCCTACGACGCCGTGGTCCAAGAACTCGGAAGGCCGCGGGCCGGCGTGGGCGAACTCCCTCTTCGAAGACAACGCCGAATTCGGCCTCGGCTTCCGCCTCTCGCTCGACAAGCAGCGCGAGTACGCCATCGAGATCCTCAAGCGTCTCGCACCCGTGCTCGGCGACAGCCTCGCTGACGAAATCATCAACTGCGCGCAGAAGAACGAGGTAGAGATCTTCGAGCAGCGTCAGCGCGTCGAGCTACTCAAAGTCCGCCTGCGCCGCATGGAGCTCTCGATGCGCATGCACAAACTCGACAGCACGGACGAGCAGCAGCTCCTGGCCATCGCCGATGCGCTGGTGAAGAAGAGCGTCTGGATCGTCGGCGGCGACGGATGGGCGTACGACATTGGATTCGGCGGGCTCGATCACGTGCTCGCCAGCGGGCGCAACGTCAACATCCTCGTCCTGGATACCGAGGTGTATTCGAACACGGGCGGGCAGATGTCGAAGGCGACGCCACGCGGTGCTACCGCACGCTTCGCCGCCGCCGGCAAACCTTCCGCGAAGAAAGACCTCGGCTTGATGGCGATGACGTACGGAAACGCGTACGTGGCCAGCGTGGCGATGGGCGCGCGCGACGAGCACACGCTCAAGACGTTCATCGAGGCCGAGGCGTATGACGGGCCGTCGCTGATCATCGCGTACAGCCATTGCATTTCGCACGGCATCGACATGACGACGGCGCTGCAGCATCAGAAGTCGATCGTCGAGTCGGGCCAGTGGCTGCTCTATCGATTCAATCCCGACCGCGCCGCGCGCGGCGAGAACGCACTGCAACTCGATTCGCGCGCGATCAAGCGCCCCGTCGAGGAGTTCATGAAGACAGAGAACCGCTTCCACGATCTCAGCGCCGAGAATGTGGCCAGCGTGCAACACGATGTCGACGCCCGCTGGCGGATGTATTCGTACCTCAGCACCATGCAGCCCGCACCGGCAGCGGCTCCCGAACCGGGGAAAGGATGAGGATCTCGATCTTTGCCGGGGATGTGGCCGACGCGCCTGCCGAGGCGCTCTGCACATCGACGAATCCCAGACTCTCGCTGGTGATGGGGACCGGCGCGTCGATTCGCGGCCGCGGAGGATTCGAGATTCTCCGCGCATGCAAAGCGATCGTTAAAGCGGAATTCTCGCGTACAGGAATCCACGGACTGAGCGCCGGCTCCGTACACACGACGGCTGCCGGACAATTGCCGGCGAAGGTCGTCATTCATTGCGTCGCCAGTGATGCCGCGCATCGTTCATCGGCCGCAATCATTCGCAGTTGCGTGAAAAACGCTCTCGCCGCGGCGGACATAGCGGGTTGTACGAGCATCGCCATGCCGCTGTTCGGCACCGGCCACGCGCACTTCAAAACCGATCAGGCGCTGGCAGCGATCGCGGACGCGCTGCGCGACGCCGTGACCGAAGTTCGCCACATTCTTCTCGTAGTCCGCGATCCCGACTATGTGAGCGATGCAGTTCAAATCATGGAGCGTCTCATTCCTGGATGTGAGGTCGACGTGCAGCGAGGACCGTCCGAAACCAGCGAGCGCCCGAGCTTGTGGCCCTCGAGTTGGGGTGGACGCGATGAGATCTGACACCTACGAACAGCAGATGTCCTCGGGAGGATGCGATGCGCGTCACATCTATTCGTGACCCGATTCCTTCTGGCGCCCGCCTCGCAGCCGCTATGGTTCGACGACCTATGAACACGGACGCCTCAGCGGTCCTGGCCGCCGCCGTCACTGAAGAGTTGCGGTGGGATCCGCTTGTCGACGTGGAGAGGATCAATGTTTCTGCCGAGGACTCGAAGATCACTCTTCACGGCGTCGTGCGCACCTACGCGCAGAAGTGCCGCGCCGAGAAAATCGCAGGCGAGATCCGTGGCGTCGTCGATGTGAAGAACGAGCTCGACGTGCGGCTGGCCATCGGCAGCTATCGAACGGACGATGGTCTCGAACAGCTCGCTGCGAGCATCATGCAGAATCACAGCGCTCTTTGCGATCCTCTGCCGCGCGTCACCGCGCACGATGGATGGCTGACACTCTCAGGCGTTGTCACGACCGAGGCGCAGAAACGTGCCGCCGAAGATGCGCTGCGCGATCTCACCGGCATTCGTGGCATCGCCAACTGCATCGAAGTCGCTCCGCCCAGGGAGGATGCCGGTGACGCCGGCGTGTTCCTCGCCGCGGTCCTGCGACGGGGAAAACTTGGCGTGAACGATCTCAAAGTCGAGGTTAACGGCGGCGCGATCGCCATCGACGCCAAAGTCACCTCGTGTGCCGAGCGCGATGCGTTGATCGAGCTGGCATCCTGCAGACGCGGTATCGTGAGCGTCGAGGATCGTGTCGTCGTGCAGCCAACTCCGGCGCAGCCAAACTCGAGGACATCATGAACAAGACAACCGTAGCGATTGCCGGCGTTAGTCTGATCGCCCTTTTCTTCGCGGCGTATGCAGCGATGCGCAGCAGCGCAGTAACCGCGCCCGAGGCGCCCGCGGCCGTCGCCACCACCTCGGCGGCACCGACACCAGCACCGATCAAAGAGGCCGCAGTTCCGACGGGTGCGTCGCTCAAAGCGATCCCGCGGATCAACGCAACCACGTTGCACGATCGGATGGCGCGCGGCGAGGTCGTCGTCATCGACGTACGCGACATCGATTCCTACACCGCCTCTCACATCGCGGGCGCGATGCACATCCCGCTGTCCCGCATCGAGGGAGAGATTCCGTATCTCAAAGGATCCAAGCCGATCGTCACGTACTGCACGTGACCCGACGAGGAATCGAGCGCCGGTGCGGCGTTCTACTTGAGGAAAGCAAAAATCGAAGCCTCGGCGCTGGCCGGCGGTCTCGATTCGTGGAAAACAGCGGGCTTTGCAATTCGCGAGGGCCGCGAACCGTAGTGTTGCTTACAAAGGAGAAACGAGTTTGATCAACATGAAGAAGACATTCACCTGCTCCCTGCTGTTTGCTCTCGCACTGCCGGCGGTGGCTCTCGCCGACGGCGCCGCGATCTACAAGACGAAATGCACCCCCTGCCACGGCGCGGATGGCAGCGGCCAGACGCCCGTCGGCAAGAACCTCAAGGTGCGCGACCTTCGCTCCGCGGAAGTCCAGAAGCTCAGCGACGCCGACATCACGAAAGTCCTCACCGACGGCAAAGGCAAAATGCCGAAGAGCAAGCTCGAAGCGGCCGACATCAAGTCGGTGATCGCGTATATCCGCACGCTGAAGTAGGGGTGTGGGGAGTCGGGGGTCGGGGGTCGGAGAAGCATGCTCCGTCCAAGAGACCCGTCAAGCGCAACAAGCGCCGTCACCCTGATTTCTCCCGCTCGCGGTGAGTATCCATCGAGCGACTTCTCCC
>DATLVW010000864.1:0-4187 GCA_035577085.1 Thermoanaerobaculia bacterium | reverse complement strand
GGCGGCGCCGGCACGCCATCGTGGACGATCGCCTCCGAGTTGTTCGTCGCGCTCGATTGCAGCGGCGCGGGATGCGCGCAGCGGTGAAGAAGCGCGAACGTCGCTCGGGGCGCTGGCGGTACGAAGGCGGTGAGGGGAGTTCCAACGAGGATGACATCAGTGCATCTGCCGCGTTTTCAGGCAATTCGCACGAGGTGTAGTTGATCGCTCTGCGCATTACGCCCCCCTCATCCGGCTTCGCCACCTTCTCCCCCCGCAAAAAGCGCGGGGGGAGAAGGCGCTCGATGGGAAAGCACTCCTGAGAAAGGACGGGTGTAGTAAGTCGGTGCAAACGCATGAAAAATGCGGGGCGAACCCACATTTCTCGTACTCTCGACAAATTGATCCCTTCTTTCCAATCGAGCGCCTTCTCCCCCACGCTTCTCCGTGGGGGAGAAGGTGCCGAAGGCGGATGAGGGGGCGTTCCAACGAGGATGACGTCAGCGCATCTGCCGTGTTGTCAGGCAGTTCGCGTGAGGCATGGCGAGAGTCTGAGCTGCGTCATGCCCGTCGCGCGGCCGGAACCGACGATTGCGATATCGGAACCGCGCATTGCGGCATCGGAGCGATTTGTTCCGGCATCGAAACGATTCGTTCCGACATCGGAATGATCTGTTCCGACATCGGAATGATCTGTTCCGACATCGGAATGATCTGTTTCGACATCGGAATGAATTGTTCCGACATCGGAATGATCTGTTCCGGCATCGGAATGATTCGTTCCGGCATCGGAATGATTTGTTCCGACATCGGAATGATCTGTTCCGACATCGGAACCGCGGATTGCGGCATCGGAACAAAACATTCCGACTTATTACCGCCCTCTCCTGTCTTTTGGCGCTCTTTTTTCCGGTTGCGTGAGCATCGCGCGCGTCAGCGTCCCTTCGCCGCCTCCCCGCTCAGCGTCATGATCGTGCTCGTGGCGTGGGCCACGAGCTTGCCGTCGGCGCGGACGATGTCGCAGGCGTAGTAGGTGAGGGTGCGGCCGCTATGGATCGCCTTCGCGGTCGCGCGGAGCGAGTCGCGCCACACCGGGCGGAAGAAATTGATTCGAAAATCGACGCTCGTGAATGACTCTCCCTCGGCCAGTCCGCTCCAGTGCGCGACTCCCATCGCGGCGTCGGCGATCGTGCAGAGGACGCCGCCGTGGATCGTGCCCATTGGATTGGCCTGCGTGTCGGGGTCGGTGGTCATCTCCACCGTGCACGTGCCCGGCTCGACGTGGCTGACGCGGAAGGGGAGCGTGATGGCGATCGGTGGAGGGAGACGGATCGGCGATTTTGGATCCGGCGACGCTGTGCCATTGATCCAATCCTGCACCAGCTCTGCGTTGGTCTTCGCCATCATTTGCTCCTTCACGCTCGTTGCGAGCATCCGAGTATCGGGCAAGCGTATCCCGTGTCGATGCGCCGCCATTCAGCCTGGTTCCATCGAACGATGTGCAGAATATGTGGCATGTCTTCTGATGGCGAGGGGAGTGTGAGGATGCTGAAGACCGCGCGCGTCCCGGGGCAGTTCTTCCTCGTGGGATCGGAGGATGGTCTTCTCGACGAGCGGCCGGTGCATCGAGTCTGGATCGATGCCTTCGAGATCGGCGTCACCCAGGTGACCAACAGCGAATACGCATCGTTCGCAAATGCAACGGACCGCGCGCTGCCGCCAACGCCGTTCATCGATCCTGAGCAGCCGGTTGTGGCTGTGTCGTGGTTCGATGCGGTGGCGTATTGCGATTGGCTGAGCGGGATCTCCGGGCGTTGCGTGCGTCTGCCGGCCGAGGCGGAGTGGGAGTGTGCGGCGCGCGGCGGAACGGAAGGGATGCGCTATCCGTGGGGGAATGAGTTGCCGTTGCCAGATAATGATCGTTTCGCGAACGGCCCGGAGCCAGTCGGACGACGCGGTCCGAACGCCTACGGCCTCTATGACGTCTGCGAGAACGTTCACGAGTGGTGCAGCGATTGGTATGCGCCGGACTTCTACGCCGTTTCGCCGGAGCGGAATCCGCGCGGTCCGGAGAGCGGCAAGCGCCGCGTGTCGCGTGGCGGCTCCTGGCGTCATCGAGTGAAGTTCAGCCGCTGTGCCGCGCGCTCGAGCATTCCGCCGGAGTTTCAGTATGCCGACTACGGATTCAGGATCGCTTGCGATACGAAGCCGTGAAGTCTGGGCGTTGTTTCAACGGTATCGAACAGGTGCGGTATTTGCGTCAGAATCGACTCTTGATGCCAATCCGACTCTCGTGCGCTCTCGCCCTTCTCCTTCTTGCCCAGGCCGTAAGCGCAGAGGAGATTCCTGACTCTGTGCTGAAGGCCGGTGACGCATCAATCACCATTCAGTACTCCACAAAGGTCTCGGATGACTTTCGCAAGCTTGTAGAAGCGTGGGTTCGCGACGCCGCGGATGCGGTCATCACCGTCTACAAGCGTTATCCCGTCGAGCGGGTGACCATCGAGGTGCGCGTTGGGAACGGTGGTCGTGTCGGCGGCGGAATGACCTTCGACGGCCGTTTGATCAAAGTGCGCGTGGGATCGGAGACCACTCGCGAGGCCTTCCGGTCCGACTGGGTGATGACCCACGAGATGTTTCACCTCGGCTTTCCCGACACCGACCGGACCGCAAACTGGATCGGCGAGGGTTTGTCGACCTACATGGAGCCGCTGGCCCGAGCTCGTGCCGGGCAACTTAGCGCGGAGGAAGTCTGGGGCAGCATGATCGACGGCTTTCCCAAAGGTCTCCCTGCTGCCGGCGATCAGGGTCTCGACCATACCCCGACGTGGGGCCGTACCTACTGGGGCGGAGCGCTCTTCTGGCTGCTCGCCGACATCGAGATCCGGCGGCAGACGAATGGCCGGAAATCGCTTGACGATGCCTTGCGCGCGATCGTAGCCGAGGGAGGGATAGGGTCGAGTCACTGGCCGGAGGCGAAAATCTTCCGCCGCGCGGACGCCGCCATCGGAAAGCCGATCCTCGAGAAGCTCGACGAACGTCTGGGTGAACACCCGGAGAAAACCGATCTCGCTGCTCTCTGGCAACAACTCGGGGTCAGCCAGAAAGAGCGCACCGTCTTGTTCAACGACAGCGCGCCATGGGCAAGCATCCGGCGCGCAATGACTCAGAAAGTCTCCAGCACGGCGATACAATCGCCATAACTCCGTGCCATTCATCGTTCTCTCGAAACTCGAGCGTTTCGTTCCAGCCAACATTCGCAAGCGGGGGGCGGAGTACGCGCGCGGCGGCGCGGTCAAGATTAGAGCGCGCGGATCGATCGACGATCTGCTGATGGCGCAGGTTTACGGGAGCGATGTTTACGACGTCTCCCTCGTGTACGGCGAGCGCGCTCTCTGGGCAACATGCACCTGTCCCTACTTCGAGCGCGATCTCGAGATCTGCAAGCACATCTGGGCGACGGTCATTCGATGCGAGCAGACTGCGGTCTCCTTTCCGGGCCCCGTCGACGATCTTCTGAGCGAAGGCGAAGCTGGCTTCGACGACGCAGTCTTTTCTGTCGATGATGAATTCGACGATGAGTACGTCGCGCGGCCTGCGCCGCCGCGACCGACCTACTTGCGCCCCGTCCCGAGCCGCTGGCGGGCCCAACTCGGTGCCGTCGATTCGTATGCGCGAGATGCGATTGACGGCGCCGGCGTGCCGGACGAGATCATCTGGGTTCTCGATCCCGAGGCGAGCGGGACGTCGATCCAGATCGAGATCACGTCGCGCGGTTTCAAAAAGAACGGCGAGCGCACGAAACCGAAAGCAGTACGGCTCGATCCCGCCGTCGTGAGCCGCGTTCCCGACAGCCGCGACCGCGAGATCCTGGCCACGCTGATGGCGTCGAGCTACGGATGGGACTCGCTGGACCCGTCGCGGTCGGTCGGTTGGCCGCTCGCCGAGTATCTCGTGCCGAAGCTCGTCGAGACAGGGCGTCTCTGGATTCGCACCGGCAAGGGTGAGTACGCATCAGGAGTCACGTTCGATGCCGGCGAACCGTGGCAATTGAAGATTCAGGCTGTCGAAGGCGATGGAAAGTACGTCCTTGCGGCTTCGTTTCATCGCGGCGAGGAAACGCTCGCGGTCCATGATCCGCTCGCGGTCACGCGCGGCGGGTTCCTGATCTTCCGCGACTCGATCGCCCGGTTTGCGGACGAAGGGAC
>DATLVW010000863.1:0-2753 GCA_035577085.1 Thermoanaerobaculia bacterium | reverse complement strand
GTGAGCTGCCACTTCACCTGGTTCTTCTCGATCTCTTCCATGGCGATGCGCGTCGGCTTGGCGTGTCTGCTCTTGCTCTTCGGCATGGAGCCTTGTACGAGCTGCTCGGCGCGCTTGGCCACGAGCAGAACGTAACGGAATTTACTGTCAATGCCCTCTGGCAAACCTTCCATCTCGTTCCTCCTTCAGACGCCCGGCCATCGCGGTGATCGCTTCGAGCGCTGTCTTCGTCTGTAGTTTCTTTGCGATGATCGTCGCCTTCAGGCATTCGGCGGCGACGTTCAGGTCGTCGTTGATGATGACGTAGTCGTAAAACTCTTTTCCGGCGTCGATCTCGTCGACCGCCTTCTGCAGCCGCGTCTGGATCTCTTGTTCGCTGTTCAGCCCGCGGTCGCGAAGCCGTCGGTCGAGATGCTCGAACGACGGTGGAAAGATGAAGATGTTGAGCAACCGGGGCTTCAGCTCGGCGTCCGCCGCGACCTGCCGGGCTCCCTGATAGTCGATGTCGAGGATG
Organism: Thermoanaerobaculia bacterium; assembly: GCA_035577085.1. Taxonomy (GTDB): domain Bacteria; phylum Acidobacteriota; class Thermoanaerobaculia; order Gp7-AA8; family Gp7-AA8; genus JADGNZ01. Next base: position 2,239 of record DATLVW010000863.1, on the reverse strand, counting down.
ACGTCCTCGCCCCGATCGAGCCGCGCCAGAACCTCGGCCTTTGATGTTCCGTACCGCTGCTCATGAACGAAGGCCCATTCGATAAATTCCCCGCGGGCGGCCATGGCTGCGAACTGATCGGGTGGAACGAAGTGGTAACTGCGTCCGTCGACCTCGCCCGCCCGCGGGTTGCGCGTGGTGTGCGAGACGGAAAAGTAGAGCCTGATGCCGATCGGTTCGAGCTGCTCGCGGACGGTGTTGATCAACGTCGTCTTTCCGGCACCCGACGGGCCCGAGACGATGAACAACGTCCCATCGGGGTGAAAGTTACTCGACATTCTGTACCTGCTCGCGTATCCGCTCGACCTCGGTTTTCAATTCTACAACGAGCGTACGCAGCGCCGCGGAGCGCGACTTCGAGCCCATCGTGTTCACCTCGCGCAGCATTTCCTGCGAGAGAAAATCGAGCTTCTTGCCTGCGGCGTCGCTGCCGCTCACGGCCTTCTCGGCCTGCTCGACGTGATGGGCGAGGCGCGTCAGCTCTTCGGCCACATCGCCCTTCTCGACCATGATCACGACTTCCTGCGCGATGCGGTCCTGGTTGATCTCGATGCCGGCCGCCTTTGCGATTTCCTGGACGCGCTGCTGATACGAAGCGAGCAACTCGCCGCGGATCTCATCGCGGTGCGAGGCCAGCCGCGTCTGCAGCTCGCGAATCGTGTGGAGGCGCGTGGTGATGTCCGTACGCAGCGACGTTCCTTCGTGATCGCGCATGGCAGCCATCTGGGCCAGCGCGGAACGGACGATTGTGGCAAGCGCCTCGCGTTCGTCATCCGTGATCTCGGTATCGATCGCTTCGACCTGCAGCAGATCGGGAATGCGCAGAAGGTCGCCGCCGGAGAACGTCGACCCGAGGCCGAGCTCTTCGGCGATGGCGCGAAGTTGCGGGACCACCGTGTTGGCGATCTGCGTGTTGATGCGCACGTTGTAGTCGGGTTGGGCCGTGCGCTGCACGCGGATGGAGATGTCGACTTTGCCGCGGGCAAAGGTGTCCGAGGCGATGGCGCGAACCATGGCTTCTGCTTCCCACAGGTACTCGGGGATGCGCACGGACGTTTCGAGGAAGCGGTGATTGACGCTCTTGGCGGTCACCGCGACAAAGTAGCGCGACGAAAGCGCGCCGGCAGCGCGGCCGAAGCCGGTCATGGATGTGATCATGATTGAAGGATGAAGGCGGAGGCCGTCATCATTTCTCCTCTACTAGTTTCTCGGCCCTGTCAGCCAGCTCGTTCATCTCTTCTTCCAAGCGCCGCCGCCACTCTTCGATGTTGCCATCGCGGGGAACGAACAGCGGCTGGCCGTAGAGGAAGAGCGCCCGCGAGAACGGAAACGGGACGACCATCCGGTCCCACGAGCGCAGAAGTTTTTTTTTTGCGCAGCGAATGCAACCGGCACGATCGGCAGTCCGGTCGCTTGCGCCGCATGAACGACGCCCTCTTTGGCAATAAGAGGTGGTCCTTTCGGGCCATCGGGAGTGAAGACGATGTTCTTTCCGTCGTGCGCGGCGCGGATCACGGCTCGAAGCGCCGCCGTACCGCCGCGCGTCGATGATCCGCGCGCCGACGCGACGCCGTAGTGGTCGAAGACGCGGGCCATGTATTCGCCATCTTTCGACTGCGAGATCATGACAACAATCGGCTTGCGCCATGCCGAGTGAAGCATCAGCAGCAGATGCGCGTGCCAGAACGCCAGGATGTACTGCGGCTGCGATTCGAGTCTTGCGGCGTCGACGTGGCGCACACGCAGCGTGGCGTGCAGTGCCCGAATGAAGAGCGATCCAAGTATGGCGATCAATCGCATCATGACGCGAGCGACCCGACCGGACGCTCTTCCTCTGCGAACTGAAGATCATAGAGCTTGCGATAGATGCCGCGCCGCGCCAGGAGATCTTCGTGAGTACCGGTCTCGACGATCTCTCCTTTATCGAGGACGACGATCTTGTCGGCGCTACGGATCGTAGAGAGCCGGTGCGCGATGACGAGCGTCGTCCTCCCCTGCATCAGATGCTCGAGCGCGCCTTGCACCAGCCGCTCCGACTCCGTGTCGAGCGCGGAAGTGGCCTCGTCGAGGATTAGGATCGGCGGATCTTTGAAGAGAGCTCGTGCGATCGCGAGCCGTTGCCGCTGTCCACCCGAAAGAAGCACACCCGACTCCCCGATCTCGGTGTCGTATCCCTGCGGCATCGCGGAGATGAAATCGT
>DATLVW010000862.1:0-5029 GCA_035577085.1 Thermoanaerobaculia bacterium | reverse complement strand
CAAGGCGACGCGCCATCCGCGATGCCATCGACAAGGCTGCCGGAGGGGCACGCACGCCGGCGGAAGACAGCATCCGCACACGGCAGTCATTCATCGTGGCGAGCGTCCTTTTTCAGAGACAACCCGAGCAAAACGTTTCAGACTGGGACCAGAATCTTCTCCAGCTGGAGCAAGACTTTCTCTACAGAGAGTGAAACTTTCTCCATGTGCAACAAAACTTTCTTTAGGTGGGAGAGAATTTTCTCTAGGTCGGAGAGAAGTTTCTTTCGGTCGGAGAGAATTTTCTCTAGGTCGGAGAGAACTTTCTTTCAGTTGGAAAGAAGTTTCTTTCGGTTGGAAAGAATTTTCTTTCGGTCGGAAAGAAGTTTCTTTCGGTTGGAAAGATTTTTCTTTCGGTCGGAAAGACTTTTCTTTCAGTCGGAAAGACTTTTCTTTCGCTTGGAAAGACTTTTCTTTCGGCCGGAAAGAACTTTCTCTCCGGGGAGCAAAATCTTTCGCTCGCGGGCCGTGATCTTTCAGAATCCGGACGAAATCATCGAGCCGCCGAGTGACATCACGCCGCTCGAGCGAGGCGGACTGCTGCTGGAAACGGAGCTGACTCCAGTAAAGGCTCGTTCGATCGAACCGGCCATCCTTCAAACTCTCTTCGAAGGACTCGATATGGCGCAAACCAGACATGACTCGCCTCCGTTTCTGGATATCTACTTAGACGAATCAGCCCGGAAAAGGTCACGGAGACGACAGCCGCGACGGCCGTTCGGCGCATTCGGTATCCTGATGCCGTGATTCGCCAAGTCATCGGTATCGGATGCCTCCTCATCGCCGCGGTCGTCGTCAACGCGGTCACACCGTCACAGCAGGCAGACCGAGTCGTGATCATGAAATCGGCAAGGCAACTAGAGTTGCTTCGAAGCGGGAAGGTGATGCGCAGCTATCACGTGCGCCTCGGTTCCAACCCGATCGGCGGGAAGGAACGGGAGGGCGACGGAAAGACTCCGGAGGGGATCTACCGGATCGACAGCCGCAACGCCGATAGCAAGTACCACCGGGCGCTGCATGTTTCGTATCCGAACGCTGCTGACGCGGCTCGTGCGCGTCGCATGCATGTGTCGCCGGGCGGCGAGATCATGATTCATGGAGTCCCCAATCGCTGGCGCTGGCTGAGTTTCGTGTTTCAACGCATCGACTGGACGGCGGGGTGTATCGCGGTCAAGGACGACGAGATCGAGGAGATCTGGAGGCTCGTGCCGAACGGGACGGTCGCCGAGATCCGACCGTAAGCTGGGTTCCAGACGGGGACGTTTCACGCGAAGACGCGAAGGCGCGAAGTCTCCGCATCGCGGTTCAGCAGAGCCCGCTCCACCTTTTGCACGCTGAAACGCCCGCGTGTATAACGGACTTTCCCCATCATCATTCGGTGGCAAAGGAAAGAACCATGGCCATCAAGACGGAGTCAACTTCATTTACCAAGGACATCCAGGGCCGCTATCTTTGCAACACCTACGGCGAGGCCACGGCTGGCGGGCCGTTTGACATCGTCATCATCGGAGGGGGCACGTTCGGGGCGGCGATCGCCGAGCATGTCTGGTACCGGCAGAAGCGCGCGGGCGGCGGGCTGCGCACGATCGTCCTCGAGGCGGGGCCGTTCACGCTTCCCGAGCACGTGCAGAACACCGGCGTCCTCGGGCTCTTCGATCCGGCCGACTCCGTGATCCTCAATGAGAACAACCCGCAGCCGGAGCCTCCGCGCAACGAGGTGTGGGGTGTGCCGTGGAAGTCCGCGACGCCGTTCAAGGGCCTGGCGTACTGCGTCGGCGGGCGATCGTTGTACTGGGGTGGCTGGTCGCCTCGGCTGCTCGACGCCGAAGTGGCGACCTGGCCACCCGAGGTTGTGAGCGACTTGAAGAGCGGCTACTTTGATGAGAGCACGAAGCAGATCGGCGTCGACGACACGAACGACTTCATCTTCGGCGAGTTGCACAACGCCCTGCGCCGTCAGTTGTTTGACAACATCGGCACCGTTGCAGCCGCCATTCCGCTGGCCGAGCTCCCGCCATCGCCGCTGCTCAAGCCCGGCGCCGATCCTGCCCAGCTCCTCGGTCTCACCTCGCCCGGCAGCCTCTCGCAGGACGATCTTCTCAACCTGCTGAAGCTCGAGGCGCCGCTGGCGGTTCAAGCGCGCGCGCCGCATGCCGGCTTCTTTCCCATGAACAAATTCAGCACCGTGCCGCTGCTGATGAAGGCGGCGCGCACGGCGTTCGCCGACAACGCGGACGACGCGAAGAAGGAGTTCATGCTCCTCCCGAATACGCACGTGCTGACGCTGCGAACCGTGCGCAACGGCGACACGTGGAGAGTGACGCGCGTGGAGACGAGCCAGGGCCCGATCGATCTCGCGCCCGACGGCGTTGCCATCATCGCGCTCGGCACGATCGAAAGCGCGCGCCTGGCGCTCGTCACCTTCGACGGCAGCGGCCTTCCTACGCTCCCTCGCATCGGCAGGAACCTGATGGCGCATCTCCGCTCCAACATGACTTTCCGCGTTCCGCGAACGGCGATCCCAGGTCTGTCCGCGGCCGTGCAGGAACTTCAGACCTCGGCGCTCTTCCTCAAAGGGCGGGTCAGGAAGAACGGCACACTCCTCGGACACTTCCACCTTCAGATCACGGCCAGCGGCGGCGCCAGCACCGTCGGCTCCGAGGATGAGCTTTTTCGCAAGGTCCCGGACATCGATTTCTACCAAGCGTTGCAGGCATCGACCGACACACACGTGGCCATCGCCATCCGCGGGATTGGTCAGATGTCGCCGGACGATCTGGTGAACCCTGATCCGAGCCATAGCAACGTAGCGCTCGACGGTGTGCTGCGCGACGAATACGGTGTCCGCCGCGCCCGCGTGACGATGGCGAAGTCGCAGACGGATCTCGATCTGGCTGCAGCGATGGAGGCGGCAATGATGCAGGTGGCGCAATTGTTCGGCGCGCCGGCAACGGTGACACCCGCACCCGACGGGCTCGGCACGACGCATCACGAGACCGGCACGCTGTCGATGGGAACGGATCCCGCAGCGAGCGTCACCGACGGCGATGGCCGCTTTCATCACACGGAGAATCTCTATGCCGCGGGACCGTCGCTCTTCCCGACGATCGGCTCGCCGAATCCGATGCTGACGGGAATCGCGCTGGCGCGGCGGACCGGCGATCGCATCATCAATCCGCCGCCTTTCGTTGCGACGACAGGATTCCAATCGCTCGTCGACAATGCGCTCACCGACTGGAAGATGTCGACGATCCGAAATCAGCCGGGCCGCGACAATCCGGGTTCATTCGTCCTGCGCCGCGGCGCGCTCGAAGCCCGCCCCGGCACGGACCTCGGGTTGTTCTGGTACACCAAGCCCGCGCCGTCGCGCTTCATGCTGCGTCTCGACTGGATGATGACTGCCCCCGACGACAACTCCGGCGTCTTCATCTGCTTCCCCGATCCGGAGTCGAAGGGTTACGACAACGGCGCGTACGTGGCCGTCAACTTCGGATTCGAGGTGCAGATCGACGAGCAGGCCCGGCCTGACGGCTCGCCGATCCACCGCACCGGCGCAATCTATTCATTCCAGGGACCCGACCTGACGCGGCTCAACGTTCGCGCCGTCGGCGAGTGGAATGCCTACGAGATCACGGCAGACGGCACGGACATCACGGTCTCGCTGAACGGCCAACTCGTGAACCAGTTCCATTTCAGCGGCGATCCACAGTCACCGACGCGCGGTCAGGGATCGTTCATCGGTTTGCAGACGCACACGGGGAGAGTGCGGTTCCGGAATCTGCAGTGGAAGGCGGTGTAGCATCTTCACGCGAAGACGCGAAGCCGCGAAAATTAAGACCCCGCGTCTTCGTGTGAAACAGTTCTCTCCATGTCCTACTCCGTAACCACTCTTGACGGCGAGCGCAAACCGCGTCGTCTGCCCGCGCGCGAGCTCGATCCGTTGGAGATCCGCATCCTCGGCTGCCTGATGGAAAAGCAGCTCGCCACGCCCGAGTACTACCCGCTCACACTCAATGCACTCGTCGCCGCGTGCAATCAGAAATCGAACCGCGAGCCGGTCATGGAAGTGGGGGAGAGCGACATCCAGCGCTCGCTCGACCGGCTGCAGGACGAGAAGCTCGTCTGGAAGGTGCTCGGCGGCCGGGCCACGCGCTGGGACCACAATCTCGATCTCACCTGGCATCTCGACCGGCCCGCCAAAGCGATTCTTGCGCTGCTCTTCCTCCGCGGCGCGCAAACGCCGGGCGAGTTGCGCGGACGCAGCGACCGGCTTCACGGCTTTGAGACGATCGATGACGTCGAAGCGATGTTGCAGCGACTCGGACACGGCGATGACGCGCTCCTCCGAGAGCTGCCGCGCCGCTCCGGCCAGAAAGAGACGCGCTGGATGCATCGCCTCGGCGGTGCGTACGTCGAGCCGGCCGTTTCGGTCGATGACGAGCCGGCAGTTTCGGGCGCCCCACTTTCCGTCCGCGTGCAACGGCTGGAGGATCAGGTCGCGACTCTCATGACCGAGCTTCACGAGTTGAAGGCGAAGCTGGGGGAGTAGGCGCTCGTACGTTCACTGTCATCCGTATGCGCGGTAACATTCATGGCGCATCGGGTCCTTTGGCGTCCTCAGCCGCTGAGCACAACGCGCTGCGCGAGGTCTCGAGTGTGCTCGCCGCCGCCAACTCCCCAAACACCAACCCAATCATTCCTTTTCGACCGTTCCAACATTGTTTCTCCGACACCCGACCCTCGAACCGCGACACCCGCATAAAACGAAATAGCCTCCTTCCGCACCACTGTTAGACCTCGCGTGCAGCGAATCGTCCTCTCCCTTTCTGTCGCGCTGTTGACTCTTGTCGGTTCGGCGGCGTCAGCCGCAACGACAACGATGCCGCTCTCGCAGGTCCGGAAGGGCATGCATGGGTACGGCGAGACCGTGTTCGATGGCACCAGGCTCGAGCGCTTCGACGTCGAGATCACCGGCGTCCTGCAGAACATC
>DATLVW010000861.1:0-4315 GCA_035577085.1 Thermoanaerobaculia bacterium | reverse complement strand
CTCGGCCGCCTTCAGTGGATCCCATGTAATTCGCATGGTCATGAGCCCGACGCCTCATCACGTGGCTCCGGCGCACGTCCCTCAACAATCAATTGGCGAAGGGCGGCGTTGAGAAGCTCTGCCGAGTAGAAGTATCGCGCCACATCTTCATCGATCGTCATGCGGATCGTCGTCTTGCCAGGGCGGTAGTACTTGCCTCGAGCACCGCCGCTAAAATCGTACTCGGGCAGCAGGTCGTCTACTTCGTTGGTTGCGTCGTGGCTCGTCTCGGCTTCCTTTTTCATATCGCGTTGTATTTCGGAGCGCGTGGCGCGCCGTGTATTGATGATGCGTAATCGGTCCCGTGCTCGGCGTGCACGATGACCATGATTTGCCCTGACAACGTCCCGCCGATCGACGTACCCCGAGGATACCTCGGTGTTACTTCTTTCCGCAGGATCCGCACGGGCAGAAGGCGCGCAGACTCTCATGAGTCCACATCCCGTAGGTATGACCATCGGCCCAGTTCGGCTGCAGCGCGTAGTTTCCGACCGGAATGACGCTGTCGAGCTGGAACGACGCGGGCGTGTAGCGGGCGGGCGGGCCGCTGGACATGCGGCCGAACAGATCGGGCTCGCCGGAGCAGGCGGCGCAGGGGCAGGCGCGGCGGAGCGCTTCGAGCGGATAGTATGATTCGTGCCCGTCGTCCCAGAGGACTGCGAGCAGATCTCCGATCACCTGATACGACGCGGGACGCATGCCGACTTATAAGCTCACGATCGAGTACGAAGGGACGCGGTACTCGGGCTGGCAGGCGCAGGGTAACACGCCGAAAACCGTGCAGGGGCACCTCCAGCGGGCGGCCGAACAAGTGCTTGGCGACGCCGACATCGGAGGAGCCGGGCGCACCGATTCGGGCGTTCACGCGGCAGCGCAGGTAGCGCATTTGCGCACGCACAAGGGCGTCGATCCCCCGCTGCTCTCGCGCAAGATCAACGACCTGCTCCCGCACGACATCAGCATCGTTGCGGCGTCGCGCGCGAGCGACCGTTTTCACGCGCGTCACGATGCCGTCTCGCGCGTCTACCTCTACCAGATCGCCACGCGGCGCACCGCGTTCGCGAAGCCGTTTGTCTGGTGGATCAAAGACCGGCTCGACGTCGATGCGATGACGCGCGCGGCCAAGCTGCTCGAAGGACGCCACGATTTCAGCGCATTCAGCGACAAGCGGATGAAGGAGGAAGACTCGCGCATCGTCGTCGTCACGCGTTGCGACGTCGCCGCTGCCGGCGATCTCATTCTCTTCCGCATCGAGGCTTCGCACTTCCTCTGGAAGATGGTGCGGAAGCTGGTCGCGTTCCTGGTCGAGATCGGGCGCGGGAATGCGAAGCCGGAAGATCTCGCCGCCCACCTCAAGAAGAACGCGGCGAACGTCGAACCGACTGCGCCACCTTCGGGATTGTTTCTCGAAGCGGTGATCTATCGCGGCGAAACGTTCGACCGCCCTCTCGAACCGATCGTGCCGGTGGTACGGCGTTGAGCGAGCGCGACGTCATCCGGCGCATTCGCAAGCTCTTTCCGCGGGCGGGCGACGATGCGGCGGTCGTCGGCACGCAGGTTATCGCGAACGACGTGCTCGTCGAGAACGTCGACTTCACCCGAGACGTGCCGCTACGCCTCATTGCGCGCAAGAGCCTGACCATTAACCTCTCCGACATCGCGGCGATGGGCGGCCGTCCGCATTACGCAATTGTCGCTATCGGCTCGCCAGACGAAGCGCTTGCGGCAACGCTCATCGAAGAGCTGGCGGTGGCGGCACGCGAGCAGGATGTCGAGATCATCGGCGGCGACCTCTCGCGGGCCGCCGAGATTTTCATATCGATCACGATCATCGGCGAAGCGGCGCAACCGATTCTGCGTAGCGGTGCGCGGCGGGGCGACCGAATCTACCTGAGCCGTCCGATCGGCGGCTCGGCTGCCGGACTCACTCTCTTGCAACGCAAGACGGTCGGAGCGAGCTATGCGGAGCGCGAATTCATCGAGTCGGCGATCCGCCGCCATCTCGAGCCCGAAGCGGAAGTCGCGCTCGGCCTGAAACTCGTAGGCATCGCTACGAGCTGCATCGACGTCTCCGACGGCCTGTCGACCGATCTTCACCACCTCTGCGATGCCTCGAGCGTCGGTGCGGCAATCGAGCGCGAGCGCATTCCTGTCTTCCCCGATCTGCAGCGCTCCGGACCCCAGCTTGGCATCAATGTCCGTGACGCCGTGCTCCACGGTGGCGAAGAGTACGCGCTCCTCTTCACATCATCGATGCGGGAATCCGAATTGAGCTCGCGCGTCGGACGTCCCGTCTACGCGATCGGCCGCATCGTCGAAGAACGCGGGGTTCGGCTGGATGGTGAGCCGCTCGCGCCCGGCGGATTCGATCACTTCGCCTGACGTGGCCGCGCCAGGTTCGAAGCCACAGCGCAAAGAAACGCGCCCACACCGAGGGTTGTGCGCACCGCGTGCGCCCGCGACCAGTTCTTCGCAAGTGACAACGATCGGTCGCTCGGATAGTCGGTCGGCGCCTGCTGATCGAGCTCTTTGTTGATCGGAACCGTCACCATGATCGTCGCCGCCAGAACGCCGGCCAAGCTGATCGCTGACGCGGCGTCGAGAACTCGTTTGAGCGGCTTCACTCCCCGCGAGGCGACGGCGAGCGTCACCGCGGTACCAAGCGCAACCGGGCCGATCGCATTGAAATAGCTCGTCGCGTCGGTCAGCGCAGCAATCGCCCGCGCACGCCGGTCCTCGTGGTTCGGCAACTCGTGTTGCCATCCCGGAACCAGCGCCTGCTCGCCGAATCCGAGCGAGCCGGCCAGCAGCCCGGAGGTTGTGAGATTCACGAAGCGAAGCAGCGATTCGAATTTGTAGTTCATTTGCGGGCGTCTTCGAGTTGTTTGATGCGCGTCACGATGTCGCGGTAGTTCGGATTCAAACCGTAGACTTCCAGAAATGCCTTCTGCGCGCTGTCAGTATCGCCGACTTCCACGTAGGCGGAACCGAGATCGTAGAGTAGCCCGACATGCTCGTCGGCGGTGATCTCGGTCATCTCTAAACCCTTGCGATACCACTTGATCGCCAATTGCGGCATGCCCTTCTCGAGAAAGCAGAGACCGAGCATCGACGAACACTCGACTGAGCGTTTGGGATCCTTCGACGCCAGTTGAAACTCACCAATAGCCTCGTCGATGAGTCCCATTTCTTTGTATGCGATGCCGAGGTTGTAGTGAGTGTCGTAGTCCTCGGAGTCGAGCTGCTGCTCGACGCCCTTTTTGAACTCCTTGAAAATCTCCTCGAGCGACTGTTCCTCTTCGCTGAGCGAGACGTTCTCTTCCTCTTCCAATTCTGATTCCAGCTCGGCCGCGAGATCGAAGAAATCATCTTCGTCGGCGAACAGATTCTCCTCGGCGGCAGCGGCAACAGGCGGCGGCGGTGGCGATGGCGGCGGGACCGCGACACGCGCCTCGGGCTGAACCGGCGGCGCGAAAAAGTCGTCGTCATCGTCGGGCAGCGCCGAAAGTAGCTCGCTCTCGATCTCGTCGCGCGAAAGGACCGGCGGCGCAGCGATGGCCCCGCGATCGCGAACTTCCGATTGCGCAGGCCTGGCGGCAGCGGCCAGCCGCGCACGACGTTCGCTGATGCTGCTCGCGTCCGGAAAACGTGAGGAGAGCGCGTCCATCTTCTCGCGCGCTTCATCGAACAGCTCCTGCTCGATGTAGAAGTCGAGCTCGCGCAACTCCTCGGCAGACGGAGCGCTGCTGAACGATGGAACCTCGACGTCGAAAACCGGCTGCTCCGAACCCGGCTCCTCGGCCGGCGATTCGAACGAAAAGCCTTCACCGATGGGAGACTCGAACGAGAGAGGGCTGGTGAATTCCAGTTCGGGTTCGGGCTCCGGTTCCGGCTCGAGCAACGACATTGGTTCTTCGAAGCTCAGAGATGAGTCCGGCGAATCGAACGAAAACGAAGGCTCTGGCTCAGCAGGCTCCGGCGCACTCGGGGCAGTCAGTTCGAAATCCGCCACGGCCGACTCGATGTCGAAGCTCATCTCATCCGCGAACTCCTCCACCGGCGCGGGTTCGGGTGGAGGCGGGGGCGGCGGCGCTTGAACGGGCGGCGCAGGCGCGGGCGCTCGGACAGCGGGCTTGGGCACCGCAGATTCGAGCGGGTATCCGCGCCCGGCGAATTCGTCACCGACGTCTTCGATCGCGGCGGTGTCACCTTTCTCCTGAAGAACCTGAATGTACTGAGTCGCTGCTGCGCGCGCCGCGTCGACCTCGCCTTCATC
>DATLVW010000860.1:0-7511 GCA_035577085.1 Thermoanaerobaculia bacterium | reverse complement strand
CGAAGCGCAACCAACCGACAACCGACAACGCGGCGCCTGCCAGGGCGCCGCAATCATTCACTCCCTGAACGGCAACACCTCCGCCGGCTCATCCCCCTGCATCGTCAGGCGCAGTTTCGACGACTCGAGGGGCAGCGTGTCGACTTGCGACAGCGCTTCTAACTCCGTGCCGCTGCCGGCCATTCGCTGCAGTTCCTGTCCCTTCGGCCAGAGGCGGGTGTCGATCGAGCGGATCGCTTTGTTGTACTGCTCGACGGTTTTCGCCAGCGCGGAGCCGATGTCGGTGATCAGGTCCATCACTTTTACGAAGCGGTTGAAGAGCTCGACGCCGGCGTCGTGCATCTTCTTCGCGTTCTCCTCGGTGCGCTCCGCCTTCCAGCCTGCGGCCACGGCGCGCAGGAGCGGCAGAAGTACCGTTGGCGATGCGAGGTAAATCTTCTTGTCGACCGCGTACTCGAAGAGCATCGGATCGGTGACCAGCGCAGCGGAGAGGAAATGCTCGCCCGGCAGGAACATCACGGTGAAGTCGAGGCTGTCACCGATGTTGAGTTGGTAGTCCTTGCGGCTGAGGGCGTCAATGTGCCGGCGCAACGTGCGCGCGTGCGCCGTGAGCGCTTCCAGCTTGCGCGTCTCCTCGGTCGCATTGGCGGCGACGCTGTAATCGCTGAGCGGCACTTTCGCGTCGATGGCGATGATCCGCTTGTTTGGTAGGTGGACGACGACATCGGGACGGAGGCGGCGTCCCTCGTCGGTCAGGAACGTCTCCTGAACGTCGAAGTCGCACAACTCGCTCATGCCTGCCAGCTCGATGCAGCGGCGCAGGGAGTTCTCTCCCCACGAGCCGCGAACCGTCGGCGACGCGAGCGCATTGGCGAGACGCGAGGCCTCGCGTTGCGCACTCTCCTGGGCGCTGAGGAGAGCGCGGATCTGTTCCTGCAATCCGCCGTAGGCCTCGTTGCGGGAGTGCTCGCTTTTCTGCAGATCGCCGGCGTAGCGGCCAAGCATGTCGCGCAACGGCTGCAGCATCGTGTCGATCTCGGCTTTCTTCGTGTCGAGCGACGCGGCCAGTTCGCCTTTCGAGCCGTCCATGTGCGCTTTGTTCAGATCGAGGAAGGAGGAGCTGATCGATGCGAGCGCCTTCTGCGCGGTTGCAGCGAAGGCCTCTTCCATCTGTTTGCGAGCATCGCCGAGGAAGCTGGCCTGGGTCTCGGCGACAGCGCGGGCGTGGGACTCGGACGCGGCGAAGCGACGCGCTTCGATGACGGCGGCTTCGCTGCGCTCGCGCTCCGCCCGCGCGAGATCGCGCTCGGCCTCGGCGCGCTGAACGTCGCCGCTCTTCCTCGCGCTCGCCACCACCCACCCTGCGACCGCTCCGATGATGAGTGCGGCCACGCTGAGGAGAATCGTCATGAGGGACATGGAAAGATGATGAGGTCTCCGCGGGAGAGGGTCAAGCGGGTTGGGGTATTCCTATCGAGGCGGGTTCGGCAACTCTCCGATACGTAGAGTCTTTAAAGGCATTACCACAGAGACACAGAGGTCACAAAGGGTTCGATTACAACTTTGTGACCTCTGTGTCTCTGTGGTTCAAATTGTTGTTTTCAAGACCGCGATCACGCGCTCCACCTCATCCTCATCGTTATAGAAATGAGGCGAGAAGCGCAGCATCCCTTCTCGTGGCGCGCAGACGATGCCATTCTCTTCGAGCAGCCGGTGCCACTTGAGGAGCGACGGTTCGGACGATGGCGGCAACGCGCCGACGATTGCGGAGCGGATCGGGCGCGGCGATGCAACCTGCCAGCCGATGGCGTCGAGACGCTCGGCGAGCAGCGCGGCGATGCGCGTGCTTTCTTCGGCGACATCGTTGATGCCGATCTCCAGCAACAGGTCGATCGCCGCGCGCAAACCGTAGATGCCGCTCGTGTTGAGCGATCCGGCCTCGAAGCGGCGCGCGTCCGGCAGGAGATCGAGCGGACAGTCGATGAACTTTCCTTTGCGCTCGATGTTCGTCCATCCGTTCTCGAGCACTTCGAGCTTGTCGCGATGTTCCGCCGCCACGAAGAAGATCGCCGCCCCCTCGGAACCGCACATCCACTTGTGGCCGTCGGCGGCGAGGAAGGCGATGTTCGAGCGGCGCACGTCCATCGGAAGGACGCCGACCGATTGGATGGCGTCGACGCAGAAGAGCACGCCGCGCCGCGCGCACATCGCGCCGATGGCGTCGAGGTCCGCGGCGAAGCCGTTGTGAAACGCGACCGACGAAACGCTGACAATGCGCGTTCGTCCGTCGACGCATTGCTCGACGTCATCGACCGTGAACGCGCCATCGTGACTCCGCACCACGCGCGTTTCCACACCGCGTCTGTCAAGTTTTCTCCAAGGAGTGGAGTTGGAGGGGAATTCGAGGTCGGTGGTGACGACGTTGTCTCCCCTCTCCCATCGAAAGCCCTCGGCGACGAACGACAAACCTTCCGACGTGTTCTTGAGGATGGCGATCTCGCCCGGTTCCGCGCCGATCAGCCGCGCGGCGGCGTTGCGAAGGTGAACATATTCGGCGTACCAATCGCGCCAGTGCAGCGCGCCGAAGTCACGCTGGTCGCGCGCGAATCGCTCCATCGCGTCGTAGGACCGAGTCGAGAGCGGACCGACCGCCGCATGGTTGAAATAGACGACGTTCTTCGTGACCGGGAAGAGCTCGCGGAGCGCGCGTTTGTCCACGAGGGAAGTGTATCGCCGTCATCTGCGTCTCAAAAACCTGTCCGCAGATGGCGCAGATGGCCGCAGATCGGCTTGAACTAAACTGCGGATCGCATGTCGCGCTTCACATTCCTCTCCGCCGGCGAGTCGCATGGGCCGCAACTGACCGTCATCGTTACCGGCGTTCCGGCCGGAGTTCGCCTCGACCGCAATCGCATCAACCGCGATCTTGCCCGCCGTCAGCACGGTTACGGTCGCGGCGGACGGATGAAGATCGAGGATGATGAGATCGAGATCGTCGGCGGCGTTCGCGGCGGCGAAACGCTCGGCTCGCCGATTGCGATCGTCATCCGCAATGCTGACTTCAAGAACTGGGAAGCGGCGATGGGCGTGTGGGAGGTCGATGCCGACGAAGCCCACAAACGCCGCGTCCACGCGCCGCGGCCTGGTCATGTCGACCTGATCGGTGGCATGAAGTACGACCGCCGCGATCTGCGCGACGTCCTCGAGCGCGCTTCCGCACGTGAGACCGCTTCGCGCGTCGCTGCCGGCGCCATCGCCAAGGAATTGCTGCGAGCGTTCGGCATCGAGCTTCGTTCCGGAGTCGTCTCCATCGGTGCCGCCGGCGATCCTGACCGCGCCATGACCTGGGACGACCTCGGCAACGTCGACGACGACTCGCCGATGCGCGCCGTCGATCGCGATACCGAAGCCGCGATGGTCGCCGAGGTCGATCAAGCACGCGAGGCAGGCGAGACCCTCGGCGGCACGATCGTTGCCGCCGCCCACAACGTCCCCATCGGCCTCGGCTCCTACGTGCAGTGGAACGAGAAACTCGACGGCCGCATCGCGCAGGCCATCCTCTCCATCCACGCCGTCAAGGCGGTTGCCATCGGTGACGGTGTCGCTGCCGCGCAACGCGTTGGTTCCGAGGTTCACGATCCGATCTACTTCGATGAGGAACGCCGCTACCACCGCACCTCGAACCGCGCCGGCGGCCTCGAAGGCGGCGTCACCAACGGCCAGGACGTCGTCGTGCGCGCCTACATGAAGCCGATCTCCACCCTCCGTCGCGGCCTCCCCTCCGTCGACATCGAAACGCACGAACCCCACCGCTCCCAATGGGAACGAAGCGACGTCACCGCCGTCCCCGCCTGTGGCGTCGTCTGCGAAGCGATGCTGGCAATCGCGCTAGCCGATGCGATGCGCGAAAAGTTTGGAGGGGATTCGTTGGGGGAGATGAGGGCGAATTACGAGGGGTATGTGGCGCGTATCCAAGAGTACTAATCATGCACTCTCCGTTTGATGCGGTAACGAAGGCCACCGGTCGTTGACTCACCAGACGCAGATTGCTTCAAATATCCCAGCGCTCGCCACACACCCGACAGGTGTGCCACTGAATTACAGTTCCACAGCCAGTGCACTCCGGACCATGGGTCGTCCAGACCACGATCCCATCGCAAGCATCGCAGTTAGTGCACTCTGCGTAAAAGGTACATTTCGGACAGGTGTAGGTGACAAATTCGGCCATCGTCGTCTCCCCACGATCAAGTACCTCTAGCACACCAATGAAAAGGCCCTCAATTGACGTGTTATCCAACCTGTCATCCTGAGGCTGCCGGAGCCGCCATTCGCACTCGTGCGTTCGCGGCAAAAGCCATGGCGGCGGAGGACGACGAAGGATCTCAAATTACGCCGCACATGCCAGATGCCTCGTATTTTGAGATCCTTCGCCGTCCTGCGGCGCCAATGCAACACCGCGCGAGAGCGGTGAGCAGCGCGGGCGCCTCCGGCAGGCTCAGGATGACACATCACATTTCGCTGCGAATCCAATCGAGGATCACTGCGATCCGCTTTGCGGGTCAGGCCTCCTATCACTCGATAAGCGGTTATCGGGCTTCCTGAATCGTCCCCTCGCGACTCTTCGCCACGAGCGTGGCTCCAATCAAGAGAATGATGACGCTGATGAGTTGCGCAATCGTGAACGGCCCCAGGAACCGGTCATCCTTCGCACGCACAATCTCAACGAGGAAGCGTTCGATACCCATGAGGATCAGGAAGAGGCCGAAGATGCGGCCTCTCGAGTACGAACGCCGGGAGACGGCCATCAGGATCGCGAACATAACGAAGGCGGCAGCGGACTCGTAGAGCTGCGTGGGGTGGACGCGCAGGATCTCGTCGGGTGGGATCGACGGGTCGACGCGGACGCCGAACTGGCGCAGTGCCTCGGCGGTCGTGGGAGGCGAGCCTTTGGGGAAGGCGATGCCGATCCAGGAATTGGTGGGGCGGCCGTAGTCGTCGCCGACCAGGAAGCAGCCGATGCGGCCGAGGGCGTAGCCGATGGCGAGGCCGGGGGCGGCGGCATCGGCGGCGGTCAGGAAGTCGATCTTTTTCGCTAAGAGGTAACCGGCGCATCCGAGGAAGCCGCCGATCAGGCCGCCGTACCAGACCAGGCCGGCGCGGTCGAGCAGGAGGTGCCAGTCGTGAAAGAGGATCGCGTAGTAGATCTTGGCGCCGGCGATTCCGCCGAGGGCGGCGGCCATGACCATGGAGGAGGCTGCGTCATCGCTCAGTCCGTAGCGTCGGAACTGGCGCGTCAGCACCCACCCGCCGACGATGAACGCGGCGAACATCATCAGACCGAAGGTCGTGATCTCGAAGGAGCCTATTTTGATGAGAGTCGGATACATGTGAGTGGAGTCTATCGCGGGTGTCGCGTGTCGGGTGTCGGAGCAACAAGACCCAGGACGACGTCAGGAGAGGCTTCGCGCGGTGAACGCTGACTCCAG
This sequence comes from Thermoanaerobaculia bacterium, assembly GCA_035577085.1. Taxonomy (GTDB): domain Bacteria; phylum Acidobacteriota; class Thermoanaerobaculia; order Gp7-AA8; family Gp7-AA8; genus JADGNZ01. The sequence continues at coordinate 2,025 of DATLVW010000860.1, read as the reverse complement.
CGACGCCTTCTGATCGCTGATGAAGCGGAAGACGTCGACTTTTCCGGCGGAGTCGAGGTGTTGCGACACTTCGAAGAGCTGGACGGAGAGGAGCGTGTTCAGGCCTTCGTCGAGCACGGCCTTGCGGCGCTCGAAAGGAAGCTCGGAGATGTTGGCGATGAGCATGTTCTCGTCGAAGCGGCCGTATTGATCGAAGAAGACGCCGCTCCAGAGCTCGTCGCTCTCCGCGTTCTGCATCGCCGTCATCACGATGTCGCGGGCGGTCTCCTCGCCTACCGCGCCCAGGAGCGCTTCGTACAGACGGCCGAACATGTCGTTGTAGGTGGAGATGACCTTCAGCAACTCCGGCGAGTCTTCGACATCGAGGAAGACCGGACGGAACGACTTCTCCTCGGACGACACTTCGATCAGGCGCGCCGAAAGGAGCTGGAAGAGGATGCGCGTGACTTCGAACTCGGTCATCTCCGAGCGGCTGATCAGTGCGCGGATGGTCTGCTTTCCGTCGATGGCGTTGTAGAGCTCGACTTCGTGATCGCTCAGCTCCAGCGACGCGAAATCGGGAACTGCGCCCTGCTCTTTGACGAAGACCATATCCAGACTGGTGATCTTCTCGCGGATCATCGCGGTCTCATCGAGACGGCGGATGCCTTCCATGATGACGGTGGCCGTGTTGATCGAGAGGACGATCCGCTCGTTCAACAGCTCGTCCTGCGTGTCGCCGAAAACGAAGACACCTTCTTTCCAACTGAAGAGCGAGTAGATGATCTCCAAGGCCTGATTCTTGACGCCCCACCAGAGGTCCTTCGGCGAGATGGCGCCCATCTGCACGAGCAGTTTGCCGTGACGCATCTGGGCCGTGACGCGCCGCTTCGACTCGTCGTACTGCGTCTGCGTGATCTTGCCGTTGCGCAGCAGGAACATGCCGAGCGAGTGCTCGGGAGAGTTGGAGGAGGCGAAGACGATCTCGCCGTCTTTCCAGTGGATCGAACGCTCCATCGGAGGCTTGCGCAGCAACAGCTTTCCCGATCCGCGGATCATGGCGAGGAAGCTGAGCACGTCCGGCAACTGAATGCGCGAGAGATCGCCCGTGAGAATTTGGTTTTCCGGCATCAGGACCGAGTTAACTGTCTCAGACAAACCGGGCTCGGGCAAGGGTTATTCGGTGCGGGGGTCGGACGCCCGAGGGAAACGTAGGTCGGACTCTCCAGTCCGACGGCACCTCCAAGTCGGACTAGAGAGTCCGACCTACGTTTCCCTCGCAACTCGCACGCACCTCGGCACCACCTCCCGAAGAATCGCCACCGTCTGCTCGATCTCTTCCCGCGTCGTGAAGCGGCTCAGCGAAAAGCGGACGGTGCTTCGGGCTTCGTCGGGGGTGAGGCCCATGGCCAGGAGGACGTGGCTTGGCTCGACGCGGCCGGAGGAGCAGGCGGAGCCGGTCGATACCGCGACGCCGTTGAGGTCGAGGCCGATGACGATTCCTTCGCCGTCGGCGCCGCGGAACGTCACGCTACTGGTGTTCGGGATGCGGGGCGCGTCGACGCCGTTGATGACGATCGAGAAGCCGGATTCGCGTAGCGAGCTCTCCAGCGCGTCGTGAAGGACTCCAACCTCTGACGGCTTGCGGGCGAGGTCAGCCGCGACACCGAAGGCAACGGCCAGCGGAACGTTCTCCGTTCCTGCGCGTCGCCGGCGCTCCTGCGCGCCGCCGAGGATGTGGCGGTCGAGCGCGAGACCGCGGCGAACGTAGAGCGCGCCGATGCCTTTCGGCGCATGCAGCTTGTGCGCGGAGAGCGCGAGCGTGTCGATGCCGAGCTCGCTCACATCGATCGCGATCTTGCCTGCGCCCTGCACGGCATCACAATGAAAATGAATCGATCGCTCGCGGCAAACGCGCGCAACTTCGGCGACCGGCTGGATGACGCCGGTTTCGTTATTGGCCAGCATCATCGCCACGAGACGCGTCTCCGGGCGCAGCGCATCGATGACCGCACTCGCATCAACGACGCCGCTGCGCAACGGCGG
>DATLVW010000859.1:0-4638 GCA_035577085.1 Thermoanaerobaculia bacterium | reverse complement strand
CCTGCAGGTACGGCGCATCGAGCGCTTCCATGCCGCCCAGTTTCTGGATGTCCTCGGTCGCTTCCTGCTCTGCGACATCGAGCACGTCGTCGACGGTGATGATGCCGAGCATGTGCCCTTGCGCGTCCGTCACGGGCAGCGCCAGCCGGTCGTACTTCTCGAACGCTTTCAGAACTTCCTCGCGGTCGTCCGTGGCGTTCATCTTCACTAGTGGCGGGTCATCGATGTCCGTGACTTTCGTCGACGGCTCGGCCAGCACGAGAGAACTGAGGCGGATGTCCTCCACCAGGCGGCCTTCCCTGTCGACGATGTAGACGACGTTGACGGTCTCCTTGCCCGAACCGGTGGCGCGGATGTGATCGAGCGCCTGGCTCGCGGTCATCGAAGGCTCGATCGTGACGTACGCCGGCGTCATGTAGCGGCCGGCCGTATCCTCGGGATAGCCGAGGAGCCAGCGCGCGCTCTTCAGATCGTCTGGCGAAAGTGCCGTCAGCAGCCGGCGGGTTACCACTGCCGGCATCTCCTCGAGAAGCCGGATGCGGTCGTCCGGGTTCATCTCGGACAGAACGCTGCGCACCTGCTCGTTGCTGAGCGACTCGATCAAGCCTTCCTGGTGATCGGGCGGCAGATGCGAGAACACCTCGCCCGCTTCATCGCGCGGAAGGACGCGGAAGACAAAGCCCTCCTCTTCCCGGGGCAGGGCGATGATCAGATCGGCGACGTCGGACGGGTGAAGGTCGGTCAGGCGGTCGCGTAGCTGGTTCCAGCTCTGCAGCCGGATCAGTTCCCGCATCTCATCGCCAACCGAAGCCATCTCCGTCATCGCACGACCTCCTTTTTTGGAGAGTACGGGAAGCGGCCATGAAAGTCGAAACACTTTTCCCCAACTTACTGAGATAATTGCCACTCACAACATGACTTCACTCCGATTGGAGCTGCTGGGTGATTTTTTGATCCGCACCGCCGATGGCTCACTCGCCACGATTGGGGCGAAGAAATCGCAGGCATTGCTGGCGTATCTGGCAGTGAAACCGGGGCAGCATGTCTCCCGCGAGAAGCTGGCCGGTCTGCTCTGGTCGAGCACCGGACCCGACCAGGCGCGACAGAGTCTTCGACAGACGCTCTCGACCGTACGCAAGGAGCTGTCGCAGATCGCCCCGAAGGAGCGAACGCTCATCGAGGATGGCGATCTCCTCAGTCTCGACGCGTCGGTTACATGTGATGCCGCGGAGATGGAGGCGTTGATCGCCACCGGCACGGAAGCAGGAATCGCGCAGGCCCTCGATCTTTATCGCGGCGACTTCCTCGATGGCTTCTACATCAATGAAGAGCGATTCGATCAGTTCGTCATCGGAGAGCGCGACCGTCTCCACCGGCTCGCACTTCGCGCCCACGCGCAGATGGTCGAACTGCAGTCGCGAAGCGGAAGATTGGACGAAGCCATTGCCACCGCGCAGCGGTCGCTGCGCCTCGACATTCTGCAGGAGCCGATGCATCGCACGTTGATGCGGCTCTACCTGCAGAGCGGAGATCTCGTGGAGGCGCTGCAGCAGTATGAGCATTGCGCGAGGGTGCTGAAACGGGAGCTGAGCATCGAGCCCGACGCGGAGACGAAGGCGCTACAGCGAGAGATCGTGCAACTGCGCGCAAAGCGCGGCGCGGCCGCGAGCACTGACGTCGACAGGACAAAGACCGTCCTGGTCGTCGAGGACAACGCGTTGAGCCGCGAGCTCACGAAGGCGGTCCTGAAAAGCGCCGGCTACTCGGTCGTGCTGGCGAAGGATGGCGCCGAGGCGATGATGCTGGTGGGACGGGACAAGGTCGATCTTCTCCTCATCGATGTCGACCTGCCCTACATCGATGGCCACTCGCTGCTGCAGGCGATGCATGAGAACGGCGTCAACGTGCCGGCCGTCTTCATCTCCGGGCTTCCCGGCGAAGATGTCGAGATCCGCGCGTTCGAGGTCGGAGCTGCTGATTTCATCCGAAAGCCGGTGACGAACAGCGTGCTCCTTGCGCGCGTGGCGAAAGTGATGAAGGAATCGTGATTCCCTGTGGGCATCGCGCAGGTGGCGTGACGGCGTAACGAACGCGCCGGCAGCTCAAATGCAGCGCAGCACTGCCGCCGCCGACTTCTCCACGTCCTCCGCCGTCGTCGACCAGTTCGAGACCGAGATCCGCATTGCCGCTTTCCCCTGCCACGTCGTACCGGCCAGCCAGCACGTCCCTTCCTTCTGCACGCGGCTGATCACGTCGCGCGTGAGCTCGTCGCTGTCGCCGAAACGAACGAGCACCTGGTTTAGAACGACGTCGTTGAGGATGGCCACGCGCGGATCGCGGGCCAGCAACTCCGCAAACTGCACCGCGCGCTCGCAACAGCCATCGATCATCGCGGCGATTCCGCGCCGCCCGAGCGTGCGGATCGCAGCGTAAACAGCGAAGCCACGGGCGCGGCGGGAGAACTCGGGGACCCAGTCGAAGTTGTCGCGCTCCGCGCCGCTGGTCTGCTCCAGATACTCCGCAGAGACCGTCATCGCCGCGCGATGCGATGCCGAATCGCGAACGATGACGATACCGCAGTCGTACGGAACGTTGAGCCATTTGTGCGCGTCGTTCGCCCACGAATCGGCCATCTCGCATCCATCGAGCAGCATCCGCTTCGATGGTGTGGCCCGTCCCCACAAGCCGAACGCGCCGTCGACGTGAAGCCAGGCGTTCCGCTCATGCGCGATCGCCGCGAGCGCACGCAGCGGATCGACGGCACCGCTGTTCACGTTGCCCGCCTGCGCACAAACGATCACCGGGCCATCGAGCGTCGCCAGAACCTCGCGAAGTGAATCGGCGCGCATCCTGCCTTGATCGTCAGCATCAACCTTGAGAAGCGATCGTGTTCCGAATCCGAGCATCCGCATCGATGAATGAATCGTGATGTGCGAGGCGGCGCTGACCACGAGATGAACGCGCGGCGCACCAGCCAGACCATCCTCTTCAACGTTCCAACCGACGCGGCGAAGCACGCCGTGACGTGCCGCCGCCAGCGCCGTGAAGTTCGCCATCTGTCCGCCGGTGACGAAGCCGACGCTCGCCGAGCGCGGAAGATCGAAGAGCTCGAGCAGCCACTCGCGCGCGATATCTTCGATGACCGACGCTGCGGGCGACGTCGCGTAGATGCCGGCGTTCTGATCCCACGTAGAGGTCAGCCAGTCCGCGGCGAGCGCGACCGGCAGACTCCCGCCGATCACGAAACCGAAATAGCGCGGGCCGGCGCAGGCGATGAGACCGCGGTCCGCCCCGCGTACGAGCGCGTCGAGCACGCCGGCAGGATCCTCGCCCTCATCCGTCAAAGGCACCTTGAGCGCGGCAACGAGCTCATCGCGCGTGGCGCGTGGGCCGACATGGCAGTCGGGAAGTTGTCCGAGAAAGTCTCCCGCATGGTCGCGGGCAAGATCGAGAAGAGTTTTAGTCACGCTGCGAATCGTAATACGAGGTGCGGCTGCGAAACCGCCAACCGCACCTCGGACACGCTAATTCACGGTGACGGTAACGTTATGACTCTTTACGTGCGTGGTGTTGCAGCTGTTCCACACTTCTACGTAGAACTGGTAGTTCCCTTTCGCCGGGAACGAGGTGGTGTAGGAGCTGGACGTGGCGCCGGTGACGATCGTTCCGTTGCTTTGGAACCACTGATAGAAGATGGGCGACGAGCCCGCGGCCACAACCGTGACCGTGACGCTCGTGTTGACGGTCGTCGACTTGTTGGCCGGCTGCGTGGTGATGGAGGCTGCGACGTTGCGGGTAATCGTTGCGCTGCCGCTGCCGGCGACGGCCGGGCATCCCGATGCGTCGGTGACCGAGGTGACGGTGTAGGTCGTCGTTACGGATGGGTTCACGGTGCGAGTGGCCGTCGTGCCGGCGTTGATCGTCTGCGTCGTGTTATCCGACCACTTCACGCTCCATGGCGCGGTGCCGGTAAGTGCTGCGGTGATGGTGGCTGAAACGCCGGGACAGAGGATGGCATTGCCGCTCACCGTGGCGGTTGGGGTCTTGACCGTGACGGCCGCGCTGCCGCTGCCGGCGATCGAGCATCCCGAGGCATCGCTCACCGATGTCACCGTGTAGGTCGTCGACGACGACGGGCTGACACTGCGGGTGGCCGTCGTGCCGCTCGAGACCGGCTGCGTCACGTTATCCGACCACGTCACGTTCCACGGAGCGGTACCAGTCAGTGTTGCGGTAATCGTGGCCGAGCTGCCCGCGCAGATCGCGCCGCCACCGCTGACCGTGGCGCTCGGATTCGGACGCACTGTGACGGATGCAGGCGCCGAGGTGGCACTGCAGCCATTGGCGTTCGTGACGGCTACGGTGTAGTTGCCGCCGGCACTGACCGTGATGGAGGGAGTTGTTGCTCCGGTCGACCAGAGATAGGACGCGCCACTCGATGCCGTCAGCGTCACGCTGCCGCCCGCGCAGAACGTCGTCGGTCCTCCGGCGGTGATGCTCGCCGTCGGATTTGCATTCGCAGTGACAACGGTCGGCGATGACGTCGCGCTGCAACCGTTTGCGTTGGTGACCGTCACGCTGTAGTTGCCGCTCGCGCTCGCGGTGATCGACTGTGTCGTCGCGCCGGTCGACCAGAGA
>DATLVW010000858.1:0-5171 GCA_035577085.1 Thermoanaerobaculia bacterium | reverse complement strand
CGCGTTGATCTTGCGCACGCGGTTTCGTTCCCGCTCGGCAAGATAAACATTGTTTGCTGCGTCGAGGGCGATGCCGACCGGCGCGATGCTGGCGGTGAGCGCGAGGCGGTCGTCGCTGTCGTTGCCGCCGTTCGTATCGTTGCCGCCTGCGAATCGCGCGATCTCGCCTTTGGTGTTGACGACCCAGATCGAGCCCTGGAAATCGGAGAAGAAGACACTGCCGTCGGACGACACCGCGATATCGACCGGGAAGCCGACCGTTGTTTCAGTGGCCAGCGTACCGGGAGCATCAGGGCCGCTGCAGCAGACGTTGACGGTTCCCGCAAACGTCGAGATGACGTTCGTCACCGCGTCGACGCGCCGCACGAGACTGTGCTCGGTATCGGCGATCAGCAGATTCCCCTGTTTGTCGAAGGCAACGCCGCGCGGGCCTGCGAGGAGCGCGGCATTCGCAACGCGTCCGTCGCCGACGAACGTGCCTCCGCCTGCGACGGTGGACACGATGCGCGTCGTGGCGTCGACCCGGCGGATGCTTCCGTTCGATCCATCCTCGACGAAGAGATTGCCGGCCGCGTCGAGCGTCAGCGCGTAAGGCTGTTCGACGCCTGCCTCGGTCGCGACACTGCCGTCGCCGCCGCCGTATTGGCCGCTACCCATGAACAGCGCGATCCGGCCGGTGGAGGGCGTGAAGCGGAGCACGCGGCGGTGGCAGGGATCGGCGACGTAGATCAAGCCGGCTGCGTCGATGGCCAGCGCGGCGGGACAGAAGTTCGCTTCGAGGCCGGGACGATCGCCGAGGTTGTCCGGCTCCTTGCCGCCGCCGGCGACGGTGGTGATCTTGTGCGTAACGTGATCGACGCGCCGCAGACGTCCGTTGGTGAAATCGGCGACGTAGAGATTGCCGTCGGCGTCGACGACCGACGCCAGCGGATTGGCGAGACCCGCCGAGGTGGCTGGCCCGTCGTCGCCGGAGAACGATTGCAGTCCGCGCTTGCCGGCAACAGTGGTAATGATCCCATTGCGATCGACTTTGCGAACGACGTTGGCGTCGTAGTTGTCTTCGGCGATGTACAGCTCGCCGTCGCGCCAGAAGACGCCGATCGGCTGTGCGAGGAGCGCGTTCGTTGCCAGTCCCCCATCGCCCGCGTCAACGATGTTCGGATCGATCGTGCCGCCTGCGAAGGTGGTGATGACACCAGTCTTTCCATCGACACGCCGCACGCGTCCGTTGTCCTGATCGGCGATGAAGAGGTTGCCGGTATCGTCGAAGGTGAGCCCGCGCGGCCGTTTGAGCGATGCCTCGCGCGCCGGTCCGCCGTCGCCGCTGTAACTTCCGCCGCCGTTGCCCGCGAACCGCTCGATCACGCCGGTTGCGAGATTCACCTTCTGCACGCTGCTCCCGCTCTCCTCGGCGATGTAGAGATTCCCCTTCGTGTCAGCGGCCAGCCCGTAAGGCGCAGTCAACACGATGGACTTCGCCTGCAAGCCGTCACGCGTGCCGCCGCCCGCGTAAGTGAAGATGGACTGCGCGGAGAGGGCGGGCGCAATCAGCGCGCAAAGCGCGAAGACGAACGTGCGGAGTGTACGGACGGCGCTCATTTGCGTGAGGCCATCACGATACTCGCCTCGCGTGGAAAGTTGGAAGGAATGGGTGCTGAAGTGGGCACGCGAAGGCGCGAAGACGCGAAGACATTCTTAGTCAGCTTCGCGTCTTCGCGCCTTCGCGTGACTTGACCCCCAGCCATCGAAGCTGTCTCCGCCGGTTCACAGCCTCTGCGACACCGTTCGCTGCATTCCTTCGCGTTTTGGCCAAGGCTCGGGCAGACTGACGGGCATGAGCTCTCGCCGCGTGGCGTGGCAATTCGCTGCGTTGTTCTGGACTGCGTTCGGATTAGTCTCCGGATTTCAGGTCTGGATCAGCATGATCACGCACGGCCACTCGGTGCCGCTGCTGATCGGATACTACGTCCTCGTCTGGGAGGCGTGGCTCGGGGCGACCGCGCTCATCTTCTGGCTGGCGAAGCGATTCCCCGTCGTGCCTCCGAAGCGAATGTCGATCCTCGTGCACGCGCTGGCGGCGTGCGCGCTCGGTGTCGTTCACAGTCTTTACTCGGTCACATTGATGATTCTGATGCGGCCGTACGATCGGATGACTGCCGAGGTCTCGCAGTTGCACATCAGCGAGATCATTTTCTACCGGCTGCCCCTCGTGTGGATCCTCTACTGCCTCGTCCTCGGCTCGGCGATCGCGCTCGAGTACTACGAGCGGTACCGCGAGCGCGCGCTCCAGGCTGCCCAGCTCGAAGCGTCACTCTCCGATGCTCGTTTGCAGGCGCTCGAGCTGCAACTGCAGCCGCACTTTCTGTTCAACACGCTGAACGCGATCAGTGCTCTCGTGCGCAGCCGCCGCAACGACGAGGCGGTTACGATGATGGCGGGCTTGAGCGAGCTGCTGCGTTACACGCTCGATCACTCCGGCAACCCGCAAGTCGCCCTCGGCGAAGAGATCTCCGTCCTCCGCCGCTACCTCGAGATCCAGCGCGCCCGCTTTCCCGATCGCATGTCGTTCACCATCGATGCGTCCACCGAGGCGGAGCGGGGATTGGTGCCCACGCTGTTGTTGCAGCCGCTGGCGGAGAACGCGGTGAAGCACGGAATCGAGGTCAGCGCATCGCCGGGCGTGATCACGGTGCGCGCGGCGCGCAGCGGTGACCGCCTCACGATCGAGGTATTCAACAGTGGCATCCTCGGCACGCACAGCAACGGCGGGATCGGTCTGCGCAACACGCTGGCGCGCCTTCGCCACATCCACGGAAACGAAGGACGATTCGATCTCACCAGCGTGAACGGCGGCGTGCTCGCAGCGGTGTCGGTGCCGTGGCAGGAGAGGGCATGAGCAGCGAGCCGTTGCGCGTCATCATCATCGATGACGAGCCGCTGGCGCGCGACTCGATCCGCGCGCTACTCGAAGGTGATGCCGAGGTAAGGGTGGTGGGGGAGGGAACGGGGGCGGAGGGGGCGGCGCTCATCGCCCGCACGCGGCCGGACTTGATGTTTCTCGATATTCAGATGCCGGAGGTGGACGGATTCGCGTTGCTCGAACAGGTCGGCGCCGCGACGGTCCCGGCGGTCATCTTCGTCACTGCCTACGACCGCTACGCGCTCAAGGCATTCGAGGTACATGCGCTCGACTATCTGCTCAAGCCCTTCGACGACGGCCGTTTCGCCAGCGCGCTCGCACATGCGAAGGAGCGCGCTCGCGGGATCCTGCGCGGCGAGGTCGATACGCGTATCGCCGAGTTGTTGCGGGAGCGGAGCGAGGCGTCGCGGTCGCGCTTTCTCATTCCCGTGCGCGACAAGACCATCGTCGTCGATGCCGCCGACATCGACTGGATCGAGGCTTCCGACTACTACGTCACGATCCACAGCGGCACGTCAGCGCATCTCCTTCGCCAGACGATGGACGAGATCGAAACGCAACTCGATGCACGGCTCTTCTTCCGCGTGCATCGCTCGACGATCGTGAACATCGATCGCGTGCGCGAGATCCATCCGCTGTTCCGGGGGGACTGCGCGCTGGTGCTCGCCGGCGGCCAGCGGCTGAAGTTGAGTCGGAGCCGTCGGAAGGACTTCGAGGCTCGTTTCCGAAAGTGAATTTCTCAGAAGCAATCACCACAAAGACACAAAGGACACAAAGGCTTTCTTTGTGTCCTTTGTGTCTTTGTGGTTAAAGCTTTTTCGCCACGTACAACACATGCGGATGCGGATAACCGAAGTCGATCCGCTTGCTGCGAGCATCCGCGAACCCGAGGCGTCTGAGACGCGCGAGGAATACGGACGGAGCCTCGTACGTGAATGAGTCCCCGAGCGTGAGATGGAGCGCTGTGGCGATGCGTTCCTGTAACGCGTTCCAGGCGTTCTTCACCCGAGCAGTCGGATCTTGCTCTTTGATGATGAGAATGCCGTCGAAAGCGAGGCGCTCGCGGCAGCGCACGAGCAGCGCGTCCCAATCGGCGATCGGGATCTTGTAGAGGACGTCGATGATCGAGATCGCGTCGAACGTGCCTGTGATGACGTCATCGAAGCCGATGACGGACTCCACGCCGGCGATCGGCCGCACTTTCCTCACGTCGGGCTCGACGCCGACGACGCGTCGCGTGTCGCGTGCACGAACAAGCGTTGCGAAGACGCCGTGGCCTGCGCCGATGTCGAGCAGCGCCGCGCCACGCGGCACCGCGTCGAGCACGCGCAGCATCGGGCAGGTGAGGAAGCGCACGAGCGTATGGATGCGGTCGCGCAACGGGCGCCGGCCGTAAACGCGGTGCAGTACGATTAACGCGCGGATGAATCCCACACGAGCGATTGTACGGGGCTGGTGGCGCGAAGCGCTCGGCGCGGTGATCGTGCTGGTGTCGCGCATCCTCACCATGCCGCGTACGCCGTGGGAAAACGACGAGTTTCTGTTCGCCGAGGCGGTGAGGAGTTTTGATCCGTCGCGGTACCACCCGCACCCGCCCGGCTACCCGCTATTCGTCATCCTCGGCAAGGTCTTCAACGCCTTCGTTCACGATCCCTGGCGCGCGCTCGTGATCTTCGGCGTCATCGCGGCGCCGATCGGGTTCGTCGCCTTGGCGCGCGCCTTTCGGAACTGGATCGACGATCCCGACCTCGCCGTTTGCGGCGTGCTGCTCTATTACTTCTCGGCGTCGATGATCGTTCACGGATCCCTCGCGCTTTCCGACGGCCCGGCGATGATGTTCGTGGCGCTCGCTCTCTTCGCCGTCAGCAGCCCTCACGATACGGAGCACGAGCGCAACGCCATCGCCATCGGCATCTGGACTTCGGCGGCGATCGGTACGCGTCCGCAACTTCTCATCCCGATCGCGCCGATGCTCCTCATCGCGTTGTTGCAGATGCGGACGTTACGGCAGCGCGTGGCATGCATCGTGGCATTCATCATTCTGTCGTTGATGTGGTTCCTGCCGCTCGCCGATGCCGCCGGCGGCTTCAACGCTCTGCGCCTCTACGAGACGAAGCAGATGCAGTATGTTGCCGCCCACGATGCCTCGGTGTCGCGCGGCGGGATGTCGACGGCGATGCTGGTGGTCCGCTTCATCTTTCATCCGTGGGGCTGGAAGTACGTGACGCTCCCTCTCTTCGCCTGCGTCACG
>DATLVW010000857.1:0-19094 GCA_035577085.1 Thermoanaerobaculia bacterium | reverse complement strand
CTTTCCGCATACGCAGCCGATGAAGTTGTCCGTCTTCATGCGCTCTTCGACCGCACGTGGGAGATGAACATCAAAGAGAGTCCGATGTTCGCGACGTCGGTCGGGCGGCATGAGTACGACGACCGGTTGGGCTCGTCGACGATGGCCGATCTCGAGCGGCGCAATGCGCAGGAGAAAGCGACGCTCGCCGAGTTGAAGGCAATCGACCGGTCGAAGCTGCCACCCGAGGAGATGGTCAACTACGACATCTTCGAGGAGCAGATCGAGAACGGGATCGCCAGTTTCGAGCTCGGCGATTACCAGATGCCGTTCAATGCCGACTCGGGATTCCACTCCGGATTCGCGCGGCTCGCCCAGAACATGCCGATGGCGACGACGAAGGACTACGAGAACTACATCAGCCGCCTGAACCAGTGGCCGCGCCACGTACGCGAGGAAATCGCGCTGATGCGCATCGGCATCGCGCGTGGCATGACGGTTGCGCGCGCGACTCTGGATGGATACGACTCGACGATCACCGCTCATATCGTCGACGATCCTGAGAAGAGCGTCTTCTGGAAGCCGTTTGCGAAGTTCCCGTCGACGGTCCCCGAGGGCGATCGCGATCGGTTGCGGCAGGCGGGGCGCAAAGCGGTCATGGAAGGCGCGGTCGTCGGGTACCGCGAGTTCCTCGATTTCTTCCGCAACGAGTACCTCCCTCACGCCCGCACCACCCTCGGCGCCTCCGAGCTTCCCAACGGGCGGGCCTACTACGCGCAGCAGATCCGCGAGTACACGACGCTCGATCTGACTCCGGAGCAGATCCATAAGATCGGACTCAGCGAAGTGGAGCGCATTTCGGGCGAAATGGATGCGGTGATGAAGGAGGTCGGCTTCAAGGGCGACTTTCCCGCCTTCCTCGTTTTCCTGCGAACCGATCCGCGCTTCTACGCGAAGACGCCCGAAGAGCTGCTGATGCGCGCATCGCGCATCGCCAAACGCATCGACGGAAAGCTTCCCTCGCTCTTCAAGACCCTCCCTCGGCTACCCTACACGGTCGAGCCGGTGCCGGCGGATATCGCCCCGAAGTACACGAGCGGCCGCTACGTCGGGCCGCCCGAGGGGAGCACGCAGCCGGGCATCTACTGGGTGAACACCTACATGCTAGAAAGCCGTCCGCTCTACAACCTCGAGGCGCTCACACTTCACGAAGCGGTGCCGGGCCATCACCTCCAGATCTCCCTGAGCCGCGAGCTGACCGGCCTGCCGAACTTCCGCCGCTTCTCGTACATCTCCGCGTTCGGCGAAGGGTGGGGCCTCTACTGCGAGTGGCTGGGACTCGAAGCGGGCATCTACTCGGATCAGTACTCGAACTTCGGACGCCTGACGTATGAGATGTGGCGCGCCTGCCGGCTGGTCGTCGATACCGGCATTCATTCGATGGGCTGGACGCGCAAACAGGCCATCGACTATCTGGCTAGCCATACCGCGCTTCCGCTGCACGAAGTCGAGACCGAAGTCGATCGCTACATCTCCTGGCCGGGCCAGGCGCTCTCGTACAAGCTCGGGGAGCTGAAAATCAAAGAGCTCCGCAAGCGAGCCGAGGGAACGCTCGGCACGCGCTTCGACTTACGCGCCTTTCACGACGTCGTACTAGGCAGCGGCGCGGTGCCGTTGAAAGTGCTCGAAGCGAACGTCGATCGATGGATCGAGACGCAGAAGGCGCAAGCACATTGATCGTCCGATTGATGGATCGTCAGGAGAATTCGATGAAGAGAATCGTGGCCGCTGTCGTGTTTCTGCTCCTCGCCGGATGCGCGTCGTCGAAACCGGCGGACATTGTCTTTCTGGAAGGCCACCTCGATCTGCAGCCGATCCCCGGAAGCCGTTCGATGCGCGCCTGGTCCAGCCGCCCCGCCGTTCTCGGCGACTATCACGCGTTTCTTTTTGAGCCGGTAGTGGTCATCCTGAGTAACACGGCGCCCGACAAACAGGTCAGCGCGGAGGAGATGACGGACCTCGGCGCGCACCTTCGCGATGCTTTCAAGGCCGAGTTGCGGCGCGGAGGGTATTCCGTGGTCGATGTTCCGGGCGCCGGTGTGCTTCGCGTTCGCGCAGCGCTTACCGAGCTCGTGCCGGTCGATCCGACGAAGAATGCCGCCGCGAAAGTCGTTGGCGCAGTCATCCCGGGAGGCCTGTTCCTGCCGACGGTCGACATCGGTCACGCCGCGATCGAAGTGGACATGCGGGACTGCATGACCAACGCGCGCATCGCCGCATTCGCCGACCGCAAAGCCGGCCGCGCATACTTCAACGGTCTGCGCCCGTACCGTCGCTGGGGTGACGTCGAGAACGCGTTCGCCTCCTGGGCCAGCGAGTTTCGGGTACGGCTCGATCAGGTGAATGGGAAGAAGTAGGTTTGGGAGTCGGAGGGACGAATGCTCATCCGCAGATGACGCAGATAAACGCAGATGAGGGTTTGATCTGCGTCGATCTGCGTCATCTGCGGATCTGGAAGCGTGCTCTCGATATTCGAGTCTCCAGGCTCGATATCGACAGGGCATCGTAATCGAAGGACGCGCCTCCGATGTGAAACGGAGCGCGGCTAATGTCAAACGGGGCGCGGCTAATGTCGAATGGAGCGCCGCTAATGTCAAACGGCGCGCGGCTAATGTCAAACGGCGCGCGGCTAATGTCAAACGGCGCGGCGCTAATGTCGAACGGAGCGCGGCTAATGTCAAACGGCGTGCGGCTAATGTCAAACGGCGCGGCGCTAATGTCAAACGGCGCGCGGCTAATGTCAAACGGAGCGGCGCTAATGTCGAACGGGGCGCAGCTAATGTCAAACGGAGCGTTTCCAATGCGAAAGGGAGCGTCCCCAATGTCGGACTGGCGAGGGGGTCAGGCCTTCGGTATCTTTTGCTTGTTACCTGCGAATAACTAAGAAGTCCTCGACACGGCGTGGTTCCAGAATCTCTTCTTCCACACCCCACCCCCCACTCCCCACTCCCTCACCTCTCAAACGTCAGCGACGCCCAAAGGCTTTCCCACTCCGCATTCGAGCCGGCTGGGGCGGGGACCATTTGCACGGATTTGATCAGCCAGACGCCGCGCTTCGGGAGGTGGAAGGTGACGCGGCCTTTGGCATCGGAGCGGAGGCGGATTCGCAGCGACGAATCTTCCTGGTGCATGGCCACGACCAGCGCGTTCGGCAGCGGCTTCCCTTCGTAGAGAACGGCCACCTGCATCTCGTCGCCCTTCATCTGGTACGGATTGGTCTTCGGGACGATCTCGTAGCGGAACGACAGGGGCGCGTCGGGGCGCGCGCCCGTTCCGTTGCCGTCAGCGAGAATCAGTGCCTTGGCGCAGCGCGAGAAGATTTCTCGCGAAGGCTTCATGGAATCGCCCCGCTTCGCGCGAAAGGCGACGATCGATTCGAGCCCCTCGTCCTTGAGGTACTGCTCGAACTTATCCGGAGGCATTTCCAGGTATTTCGGGCGGCTTCGATAGCCGATCACCGCGATGCCTGGACGTTCGACAGAAAGAAAGCCCGCTGGGTCCCTGCGCTCGATGCCGGCGATGTCGTGATCGCCGGCACCGTCGCGAAGAATGAACCGCTCGATCATCGACGAATCGCGCGCCACAGGATCGCCGACGAATTCCTGACCGACCCGGAGCGTCGTCAACAGAGTCGTCCCGACCTGCGGATGAAACGTCGACGGCTCGATCCAGAAGTCGTGGGCGAGTGCGGTGCTGGCGATGAATGCAAAGACGAGTGTGAGAGTGGTTCGCATAAGGTTGCTAACAAACCGGCACCACAGAGACACAGTGACACAGAGTCTCCCTCTGTGCCCTCTGTGCCTCCGTGGTTCATTGATTCTGAGCGATTACGGCCGATACTCCGAAGCCGCTACGAACCGCCCGTCATTCGAAATATTGTCGATGACCACGGCATAGCAAACCGCGGAGTCCGACGGATCGAACTGCACAGTACCGTTGCTGACGATCGTCGTGAGCGCAGTCTGTCCCCAGGCGTTCGCGCCGAGAGTGAGCGTCTGCGTCCCGAGGGTCTGCGTTCCGGTGCTATCGAGGACGGTCGCTTTGATCGAATTCACGGCGCCCGACTGATCGAAGCATCCGATATTCGTCCGCGATGCCGCGCCGACAGTCACTCCCGGGCTGAACGACCGCGAGCTCGTCCCCGCGAACTCGAGCGCCGGAATCGACGTGCCCAGCCGCGTACCGCTCGTGTGAACCTCGGTGTCGATGATGAAGCGGTTGTTGCGCGTGCCGCCCGCGGAGTCGGGACTCCGGAACGTCACCGCGCCGCCGCCGACAAAACCCGAGAACACTGCATCGAGAAAGTTCGGGTAGGTCTTCAACTCGCCGGCGGCGAGCGTGATCACGGCGTCGTGCCTGACGCCCGACGCGTCAAAGAGCGAAGCCTGGATCGAGTACGCAGACGATGTCGGATTCAGGATCGCCACATACGTCTGAAACGTCGAACCGATTCCGGGCACGTTGCCCATGACCGGTACTGTCTGAAAATCGGATGCAAAACCCTGCGCGTGCGGAACGCGTGCTTGGGCGAGGGCCGGCAATGTAATGACAGCCATTGTGATGGCGAGGAGAGATGCAAGTCTCTTCATGATGATCTCCTGTTGATGTTTGTCTGCGTGTTACTACGGATTGTTCGGATCCGGGATGTTCGGAACGGTTACGGCGTTCGTGCCGCCATGTCCCTGGAGCAAGCCCTGATGAGGCGGCGCCAGGAACGGGAACCGGTCGAGATAATTCTTATCGTTCACTTCGACACCTTTGGCCAGACCCGCAGCTGGATCCCCGGCGACGATCAGACTGATCAACACGCTGTTGACGTTCACCTGATTGCGATTGGGAGCCGACCCGCCGCCGATCCGTCGTCCGTTCGGGAACATCGAATCGATTGCCGCATCGAGGGTGATGACGTCGCCAGTGGATCCATCGGCGACAGGAATCGGCCGGCCGAGGTTGATGGCGTTGATGATGTCAAGCCGCGGTCCTTTCAGTGTGGTAACCGCGGCCGCAGGAACGCCCAACGCCTTATAAATGCCCAGCGCCTCGGCGTCGCGAACAAGAACGGGGAACAGAATGTCATTCCCGAACCGGGTCACGTCTTTCATCGGGTCCGTGTGCAGATAGAGCGTTTGCCGCTGCGTGCCTACCAGCCCGGCGTTGAAGAGCGGCAGCGCATTGCGCCCCACTTGTACATAGTTGCCGGAACCGCGAACGCCGGTGATGATGTTGGTCGGATCGACGGTCTGCGTTGCCTGACGGCTGATGCTGGCCCAGACGCGCAGAAGGCTATCGGTGGATTGCGCGTTGAGCGTTCCGTTGTGCGGGATGCCATTAGGAAACAAATCCGACGTTGGAATCTCCAGCGCGATCGCAGAGACATTGAAGCCCGCGAAGACGTCCTTGATGGGCGTGCTCCTCGCTCCCTGGATACCTCCAAGATCGCTGCGGCCGAGATTGACGAGGTCGAAGATGCCTTTCTCGTCGAGTTGATATGGATCGTCGAAATCGCCCGCGATGATGCGGCCACCGCCGGTCAGATTGTGGATGAACGTATCGACGAACGGCTGGTCATAAAGACCGTTTTCGCGGCTCGTTTTATCGCCGGAATCGTAGCCCTTGAAAGCGCCGAGTCCATAAACGAGCCGGTCGGTCTGCGGACCGTTGTTGTTCGGCAGAACGGTCATGGCCTCGCCCAAAACGACCGGGTTGGGGTTGCCGGGAGCCATGATCCGCGTGACCGTCATGGTCTCGGTACCGCCGGTCAACTGCCAGAGAAGCTCGTTGCCACCGCCGAGCGCATCCGTCGGACCGGGAGCGGGCGAGGGAGTCAGCGTATTCTTGAACTCGATGCGATAGACGGCCTCGTCCTTGAGGCTTGTTCCTTTCCCGATGTGGAACTCGTATCGGTATCCGTTGCAGGAACGAAAT
Organism: Thermoanaerobaculia bacterium; assembly: GCA_035577085.1. Taxonomy (GTDB): domain Bacteria; phylum Acidobacteriota; class Thermoanaerobaculia; order Gp7-AA8; family Gp7-AA8; genus JADGNZ01. The sequence goes on along the minus strand of DATLVW010000857.1, from coordinate 13,130 downwards.
CCCTGATTGCCCTGACCAGGCTCGTGGAGCGGGTTGTAGTCCATGACCAGGTACAGCTTGTCGTGCGTCGCGTTCGACACCCAGGCGTAGGTGTCGGTGTTGTCCGCGCACGGCTCATTGAGAACGGCCAGCGCTTCGCGATGGCTGGAAGCGTGTGCCAGCGGAACGATCAATACAGCAGCGGCGAGAGTGAGTGCACCAGCCAGCCGGTGCGAGAGCGAGAGTTTCATCGGTTCTCCTTTGCTCCACGGATCCGTTTCCGTGGTTCGAGAAGGTTTACGTTGCGAAAGTCAAAGCAGATTTAGGGAGCGAAGAAAAAAGGGCTAACCCTCTCACGCGGAGACGCGGAGGACGCGGGGGTTTCTCCGTGGACTCCGCGCATCCGCGTGAAACGCTTTTCTTCCGTTGCAAGGACCCGCGCTTCCGGATTGGAACAGGGCAGTGCTAAGGTAGCGAACCATCAACAAAGGAGGGCACTCCCATGATCAAGAAGAAAGACGTTCAGAAGGCTGCGAAGAAAGCAGCGGACACCGTCATCGAGGCGAGCGAGGAAGCGTACAAAAAGGTCAGCAAAGCTGCGGCTCCCAAGCTGAAGGCGATGAAGAAGGCGGCTGCACCGAAGGTCGAGCAGGCTAAGAAGGCCGTCAAGAAGCAGGTCGCCAAAGGCGTGAAGCAGGCCAAGTCGATGACCAAAGACGCGCTCATGGCCGGCTCGAAAGGCTTGAAGCGCGCAGCAAAGAAGATCTGACCACTCCACAGCGGAACGACCCGTCGGGGCGCGCGTCTGCCGCGCCCCCTTCGGGCTTTGACCTCATCCCGCGCCAATGAAAACAGAGCGCGGAACCGCGCTTCTCCCGATCATCGCGCTCCTGGCCATCGCCGCCCGGTTGCTGCAGCTACAGGGACTCCATCCGCTCGTCTGGGATGAGATCGAGTTCTTCCGCGCGACGGACTGGGTGTGGCGTGGCCTGGTCCCCTATCGCGATTTCTGGGAGCACCACACTCCGTTGCAGTGGTTCCTCTTCGCGCCGGTGACGGCGCTGACGAACAGCCCCGGAGCGAGCGCGATCATCCTGATGCGCTGGGCGCAACTGCCGCTCTGGATCGCCGCGTTCGTCCTGCTGCGTGGCTGGATGCGCCGCGCGGGCATCTCCAGTTTCGCGGCTGCGAGCGCGGCGACGCTCGTCCTCTCCAGCACGCTCTTCATGCTCCCTGCGGTCGAGTACCGGGTCGACGTGCTCGGCTGTGTGATCTACATCGCCGCCATCGCATGTCTCCAGCGCCTTGCCGACGGACGCCGCTTCGCCTTCCTCGGCGGCGCTTTCCTTTGCCTGGCCGGCCTCGCCAATCTTCGCCTCGGCCCGCTGGCAGTCGTCACACTGCTGCTCGTGCGCGTCGTGCGCACGCGCGACCGCGCCTGGGGCGGTAACACGCGCGCGAACTGGAGCTTCGCCGGCGCCGCCGCGGCCTTCGTTCCGGCCGCGGTCTACTTCGCGGCAACCCATTCGGCGCGCATGGCGTGGCAGCGGCTCTGGATCGACAACTTTCTGGCAGATCGATTCGCGCCGGGCGTCGAGTGGATGTTTGTTCATCGCATCGCCGCGCCGTTCGGTATCCGCCTCATCGATGCCGTTCCGAATTTTCAACTCTCCCTTGCCGATCCGGGCGGCATAGCCATTCTGGTCATCGGCGGAGTTGCTCTCGTCCGCGCGCTCTACCGCGGTTTCCGCGCGCCGGGCGACGAATTCTTCCTGGCCTTTCTGCAGGTTACGAATCTCCTCTTCATCGCCGCGATGAAGTACGTCTACAACTACCACCTCGAGATCGTCGCCCTGCTGATGGTCCCGCTCGCCGCCATCGAGATCGATCGATTGGTCACGTCGACTGCGCGACGCCGCGCTCTCCTCGCACTGATCGTCGTCGCCGCCGTGGTCAACATCGCGGCCGCAGTCTTCCGCGGCAAAGAGGCGGACATGCAGTACGAGGACTTCATCATGCGCGAGGCCGATCGCCGCATACCTGCCGGCGCCAGAGTCTGGGACGGTGCCGGCTGGGTGCTGCACCACGAGCCGACGTATCGCTACTGGTTTCTGCGCGCGAACGTTTTCGTCATGGAGGAGCACGGCTATTTTGAGCCGTATCGAGTCGAGGATGTCTTGCGTGACCCGCCCGCTGCCGTCATCGCTGACTACACCGTGGACAACTGGCTGGCGCTGCACCGTCCGTTCGCCGGATTCATCCTCACTCACTACCTCCCGCTCTGGCGCGAGATCTGGCTGCCGGGCATGAGCGCCCGCGTCACGCCGGCCACTCCCGCGGCGCGCTGGATCGTCCTTGCTGATGGCACCTACGACGTCTATGCATCAACGAACCTCGCATCGCACCCCTGGTTTCGCGATCCGTTCAACTTCGATCATCCCGCGTTGTCGGGGGTCCATCCGCCATCGGCCGCCGATCGTGGAGCTCGAGTCGACTGGCTCGTCGACGGCGCCCCCATCGCGCCATCCAATACGCTCACACTCCGCCGCGGCCAGCGCATCGACGCGGTATCTCACGAACCGCAACCCCTCGGCATCATGCTCATCGGCGCTCAAAATAAAGCAGCGTTTTGCCAGCCCACGCGCGGAGTCAAACTCGAAGCCTCCGAACCGCCGCAATGGCACATCCCCGATTTAGCCGTACTGCGCCAGATCGCGAGAGGAACCGATGCGATGCCAACGCGCGAGCCGTGCCGGCGATGAGAGAATTGCCTCACCTCCCAATCGAGCCCCTTCTCCCCATCGCCTTTTGATGGGGAGAAGGTGGCCGAAGGCCGGATGAGGGGCCGTCCTTCAACCGCGAGAACCCGCCACCCCGACTACAATACCCGGCCCGGCACCTCATGACCCATCACTCCATCGGCATCCTCGGCGGCGGCATCTCCGGCGTCTCCCTTGCGGCACACCTCGGCGAAGACGTCGAGGTCGTCGAGAAACGCGCCCGCATCGGCGGCCTGTGCGGCACGATCGTCGAAGACGGCTTCACCTTCGACGCCGCGGGGCCGCACATCATGTTCAGCAAGAACAAAGAGGTGCTGAACCTGATGGTCGCCGCGCTCGGCGAGAACGTTCACCAGCGCCGCCGCGAGAACAAGATCTGGTTCAAAGGACGGCTGGTGAAGTATCCGTTCGAGAACGACCTCGCCGCGCTTCCGCCGCAGGACAACTTCGAATGCATCTACGGCTACATCGTCAATCCGCACGCGGATGACGTGCCGTCGAACCTCGCCGAGTGGTCGTATAAGACGTTCGGCACCGGCATCTCGGAGAAGTACTTCATCCCGTACAACGAGAAGATCTGGAACTATCCCGCCACGAAGCTCGGGCTGGAATTCGTCGAACGGATCCCCAAGCCGCCGATGGAAGACGTACTCAAGTCGTCGATCGGCATTTCGACCGAGGGGTATTTGCACCAGTTGCATTTCTACTATCCGATCGAGGGTGGGTACGAGTCGCTCGTTCACGCGTTCGCTGCGAAAGTGCGCGGCCAGCTCCGAACGAACTGGCGCGTAGACTCGGTCGCGCGCGACGGCAACCAGTGGCGGGTGACTTCAGCCGATGGCGAAGAGCGAACGTACGACACGCTCGTCTCCACGCTGCCGATTCATGAATTGTTGAAAGTGTGGACCGACGCGCCCGACGACGTGCATCGTCTCGTCGCGCCGCTGCGCTACAACTCGCTGATCAATGTTCTCATCGGCTGCAACGAGGACCGCGGCTACCCCTACACGGCGCTCTACGTCCCCGATCCCGACCTCCTCTTTCACCGCCTCTCGTTCCCGAAAGCCTTCAGCGAGCATTGCGTGCCAGCCGGTTCCTCGTCCGTCATGGCCGAAATTACGACCAACGAAGGACGCGACGGCATATGGGAGATGACGGACGAGCAGATCATCGAGCGGACGATCGCCGAGCTCGCCCGCACCGGCCTCGTCGACCCATCGACGATCGTCTACCAAAAGGCGGTTCGTTTTCAGTACGGCTATCCGGTCTACGATCTCGACTACCGCGCCAACGTCACCGCCATGCGCAACGCGGTCGCCGCCACCGGTTTGCATCTGCTCGGACGCTTTGCGCAGTTCGATTACATCAACAGCGACGTTTGCATTGAGCGCGCGATTGCACTGGCGGCGAATCTGCGTTCATCTGCGTCATCTGCGGACAAAACCTGATCCGCAGAAGACGCAGATCGACACAGATAAAACCAATGTACGAATCCGATAGCTATCAATATTTCGAAGACGTCAATTGGGGCTTATTGCGTCTTTGGCACGGCCGCAAGAATCTCGATGTTCTCGATGTGGGCTGCGGCTTTGCCACAACCTCGCAGCACATCGCTGCGCTCGGCAACCGCGTGACGGGGATCGAGTCAAGCGCGGAGGCGGCCGCCGTCGCACGTACACGCGTAAACGAAATCGTCCACGCCGACCTGCAGCAACTCGACGTCGTAAAGAGCGCTCTCGCAGGCCGGCGCTTCGACGTCATCATCTTCGCAGACGTCCTCGAACATCTGGCGTGGCCCATCGGCATCCTTCGCGGTTATCTCGACCTGCTCAAAGACGGCGGCAGCGTCATCGTCTCGCTGCCGAATGTCGGCCTCTGGTCCGTGCGGCTCAATCTGCTCACCGGACGGTTTCGCTACCAGGAGACGGGCGTCCTCGATCACACTCACCTTCGATTTTTCACGCGCCGCACGGCGAGAGAGATGATCGAGCAAGCCGGACTGAAGATCGTTCGCCGCACATACAATCCCGGCCTCGTGCGCCCGTTCGTCCCACTGGCAAAGAAGCTCCTCGGCGGCGGCGCGGCGGAGCACGATCCTTCGTCGCTTCTCGAATCGAAGCCGTACAAACTGTATCTAAGAACGATCTACCCTGTCGAGCGCGCGGTTGCCAGCATCTGGCCGGGCGCGCTCGCATTTCAAATGATTTTCGAAGGGGGGAAGAAGTGATCAGCGATAAGAGATCAGACATCAGGACATCCCGCAAACTGCGAGCACCGTTTCCTGATCTCTGATCTCTTGTGTCTCTGATCTCTGAATCCATGAAACTCACCGTCTCCATGATTACGCTCAACGAAGAGCGCGCCGTTGCCAAGGTCGTTCAGGACATCCGCCGCGTCGCGCCCGATGCGGAGATCTTTCTCGTCGACTCCAGCCGCGACCGTACCGCCGAAATTGCCACGGAGATGGGTTGCCGCGTCTTCAAGCAGTTCCCTCCGAAAGGCTACGGACCGGCGATGGACCGCGCCGTGCGCGACGCTGCCGGCGACATCGTCATCACACTCGATTGCGATGACACCTATCCCGTCGAAACGATTCCGATTCTCGTGGCGCTGATCGATGAAGGCTACGACCTCGTCAACGCCACTCGTCTGGCCACGCGTCCAAAAGCGATGCCGTTCGCGAACTACCTCGCCAACCGCGTATTCGCATGGACCGCGCGGCTGCTGCATGGCATCCGCACGACTGACGTCCACAGCGGCATGCGCGCCTACCGCAAATCGATGATCGAGAAAGTGCAGTGGAATCCGAACGGCCCCGCGCTGCCCGTCGACATGCTCGTGATCCCGTATCGCATGGGCTTCCGCATCAAAGAGATCCCGATCGAATACCGCGACCGCATCGGCGCGTCGACATTGCAACGCTGGAACTCGACGAAGTGGACGTTCAAGCGGTTGTGGCGCGCGCGGCGGCTTAAACGATGAGTTTTTTCACCACAGAGACACAGAGAGCACAGAGATTTCTCTGTGTCCTCTGTGTCTCTGTGGTGCTTCTGAATCTGAATTCATGAACACACAACAAGTCACAATAGCCATCCTCGCCGGCGGCTTCGGCACGCGCCTCGGCAACCTCACCCGCGACGTACCAAAGCCGATGATCCCGATTGCCGGCCGCCCGTATCTCGAGCGCGTGATCGATTCGTTTGCGCGATGCGGATTGCGCGACATCGTGCTCCTCACCGGTTATCGCGCTGAGGTAGTCGAGACGCACTTTGGAGACGGAGCGGCATTCGGTGTTCGCATCAGCTACAGCCGTGAGACCGAGCCCCTCGGCACCGGCGGCGCGATTCGCGAAGCCCGCGCGCTCCTCGGCGAGCGCTTCGTGATGACCTACGGCGACGTCCTTCGCTACTTTGACTACGATCGATTCGTGACCGCGCACGACGAGCCATGTCTGGCCGTTTATCCGCGCGAGAGCGTCGGGAACGCCGAGGTCGAAGGCGGACGGGTGATCCGCTTCGACAAGAAAGCGCCGGAACTGCCCTTCATCGACGCCGGCTTTTCGATCATGCCGTCGAGCGTGATCGATCTCCTTCCCCATCACGGCCCCTGCTCGTTCGAGGAGACGATCTTTCCAGTTCTTGCCGCAGAACTCCTCCTGGCCGCCGAGATCGTCGACCTCGATTTCTACGATATCGGCACGCCCGAGGAACTGGCGCGGACGCGTGCGGAGTTGGAAAAACAGAGATCAGAGGAGTAGAGATAAGAGATCAGAGCGCCGATCGCGAACCGTCGACACCGCAACTGATATCGTAACGCGCGTCACGGACTCGGAACCCTCTAGGGCCCTGCTCCTGATCTCAAGTCTCTGATCTCTAGTCTCTGATCTCTAATCTACTAATCACGAAACACCCACACCATGCGAATCCTCGTCACCGGCGCGGCCGGCTTCATCGCCACGAACCTCCTCGAGCGTCTGCTTGCCGACGGGCACGAGGTCCACGGCATCGACAACTTCTTTCTCGGCAAGCGCGAATACGTCGCCCGGTCGCTGGCAAAGCCCGGCTTCACCTTCCACGAGTTCGATCTGCTCGACCGCGACCGCGTCGTCGCGCTATTTCAGCGGCTGCGCCCCGAGCTGGTCTGGCATCTCGCCGCCAACAGCGACATCAGCTTCGGCACCAGCTACACCGACTTCGACCTCAAAGGTGGCACGTTGGTCACGTACAACCTCCTCGAAGCGATGCGCGTGGCCGGCTCGAAGCAGCTCATCTTCTCCAGCAGCGGTTCGATCTACGGCGAGCCGACGGTGCTGCCCACTCCCGAAAACTACGGCCCGCTCTTCCCGATCTCGTTTTACGCGGCCAGCAAAATCGCATGCGAGACGCTGATCACCGCCTTTGCCGCCGGCTATCAAATGCGCTGCTGGATCTTCCGCTTCGGAAACATCGTCGGCGGCTATCCGACGCATGGTGTGATTCACGATTTCGTTCTGAAACTTCGGCGCGATCCGACGCGCCTCGAAATCCTCGGCGACGGCACGCAGTCGAAGCCGTACGTACATGTAGAGGATTGCCTCGACGGCATGATGTTCGGCCATCGCACGGCAACAGATCTCGTCAACTGCTACAACCTCGCCGTCTCTGACTGGACCTCGGTCAATCAGATCGCCGAGTGGACGATTGAAGCGATGGGCATCGACCCGAAGAGCGTCGCCATCACCCGCACCGGCGGCTCGCGCGGCTGGCCCGGCGACGTACCGAAGGTCCGCCTCGACACATCGCGCATGACCGCGCTGGGTTGGACCCCGAAAATGGGAAGCGACGAAGCCGTGAGGCGCTCGATCCGGGAGACGGTGGCGCAGCTCGCGTGAGTCAGAGAATTGGTAGGCCCTAGCGGACTCGAACCGCTGACCCCCACCGTGTCAAGGTGGTGCTCTAACCAACTGAGCTAAGGGCCTGTAAAAGACTCGCTAACCAGCCCACGAACAGGGCCGATCCCGTGATGATTCCCCTCGACGGGAGAGGGAAGATAGCCCGAATCCGGGCTCCGATGCAACGGGGCTTGGATGATCCGCAGATGTCGCAGATGAACACAGATGTTCTCGTCCACTGCGAACATCTGTGTCATCTGCGGATGGACTTCCTCTAGACTTCCGATCAATGACCGAAACGGCCACCTCGCTGAAACCGTGCACGAACTGCGGCGCCCCGGCTGCCGGCATCTACTGCGCAAGTTGCGGCGAGCGCCAGCCCGGCCATCACGACCTCAGCGTCGCTCACTTCTCCCACGAGGTCTTCCATGAGATTGCTCACGTCGACTCGAAGCTCATCCTCACGTTGCGCGATCTGGTCGCGAAACCCGGGTTTCTGACGCAGGAGTATTTCGCGGGACGCAAGTCGCGGTACATCCCGGCATTGCGCTTGTTCCTCGTCCTCTTCGCCCTGCAGTTCCTCGCCTTCACGGCCTACGAGCCCGCCGCGCTTTACACGGTGAAGTCGATGAAGAAGTTCGACAGAGTAGGAGCCCTGCACAAACTTCTCGATAAGAAAGCGCAACGGATTCACGTCAGCGCCGAGGAGCTCGAGCAGCGGATCGACGAACGATGGCACAAGAACTACTCGCTCCTGCAGCTCGTGAACATCGCCGCTCTCGGTCTCGTGCTGAAGGTGCTGTATCACCGGCGGTATCTCGCCGAGCACCTCGTCTTCGCGGCGCACTATCTGGCCTTCTCGTACATCCTCAGCCTCGTCTTCATCTGGCCCATTTTCGCCGTCGCTGGTTTCCAGCCCGGGCTGACATACAAACTGACGGTCGCAGCTACAAACGGCATCTCGCTCATCTATCTCTTCCTCGCGCAACGCCGCTTCTACGGCGACAGCCCGGCGTTGACCGCGTTGAAGACCGTGTTCCTGATGGGCGGCCGCCTTGCGATCATGGTGCTGCTCCTCGGCGGCTCGCTCATCGCAGCGATCCTGATGGTGCACTGAGCGCTCCGGCCAGCACGGGAGAGGACGGTTTGTCTCCAATCGAGCATTTGACATCAGATGCTTCGCTCCCTAGCATCACGCATCATGCCGCGCACAACAATCAATCTCGACGGCCCGGTGCTCGCGGACCTCAAACGGCTCCAGCGCAAGGAAGGCAAGGCGCTCGGCGACCTGGCCTCCGAGCTACTGGCGTCGGCGCTCGCGGACCGCAAGGTCGCAACTGCACCGGCGGTACGTCTGCAGTGGACCTCACGTCCGATGGGCGCACTGCTCGATCTCGACGACAAAGAGGCGCTCTTCGCGGCACTCGATAAACATCCGAAGAAACCGCGCCGCCGGTCATGAGCTACGCGATCGATCTCAACATCCTCCTCCTGGCCTCGAACGCCGAGGCCGCGGAGCACGAAGAAGCACGATCGTTTCTCGAACTGTGTGCCGCGCGCCCCGAGGTACTTTGTCTTACTTGGCCGACGGTGATGGGCTACTTGCGGATTGCGACCCATCCCTCCATCTTTTCGTGGCCGCTCTCCCCACTTGAAGCCCTCGCCAATATCCGAAGCCTGCTCTCCCTCCCTCAGACCCGAGCCCTTGGCGAACAGGAGGGCTTCCTCGGTATCTACGAATCCGTCGCGGGCACGCCGGCTCGCGGCAACCAAGTTCCCGATGCGCACCTCGCGGCAATCCTCCTGCAGCATGGGGTGACCACGCTCTACACCAGAGACACCGACTTTCGCCGGTTCGAGTTTCTCGAGCTGCGCAAACCCTTCTGATCGAGTCCGCGTAATTGGCTTGGGGGCGTTTTCCGACGAAGGGAACCGCAATTGCATCCCTCCAACCCCCACCTTGTGATCTGGAACACGGAAACAGCCGAGCTTGCGACCGATTAATAACGACACGCATGCGTTCCGGGCCTCCGCCCAACCTTGCGTATTTCGATTTCCCCTTAACCAAAAAGGAGTCAACTCATGAAACGACCAATCGTCGCTCTCTCTGTTCTCTTCGCTCTGGCTGCCGTCCTGCAGCCACTCACAGCCGCCGCGAGCGAGGCATGGATACTCAACATCCCGGTACGCGGGATCCCCAACCAGGAAACGGGCATGGTGCGCGCCACTCTCGAGCTGGACACACCTCCGGCCGGCTCGCAGCTCGTCATCAACGGGAGCACCACCCTCAACCTCGGCGATACCCAGATCGTCGCGGGCGATTCGGTGACCTACGAGGCGCTCACCGGCAACAACGTCCGCATCACCTATGTACCGCTCTCCAACTTCGGTGCGGACTTCTGCGTCGGAAACGCGGCCCAGGACAAGAACATCCCGATGCGCTTCGTGGGCGCGCAGGACGTCGTCGCGTACCGGATGTCGACGTACATCGTCGCCGCGCCGATGGCCGAATGCTCGCAGGTGTCGAAGCACACCGGAGACACGCCGGCCAGCCTGATTCCGAATGATGACGGCGTGGCGCAGCCGCTCAACGCCATCTACAAAGGCCGCAACAACTTCGATGTCGCTCTCGTCCTCGACAAGTCCGGCAGCATGGCCGACCTCCCTCCGGGCGCCAACGCCGGCCCGGCAAAGATTGACATCCTCAAAACGGCCGTGCAGAACTTCATCGGCCAGTGGGAACTGCTCGACGCGCCTCCGGGCGGCGGTCCGGAATGGTCGGGTGACCGCATCGGGCTCGTCTTCTTCGACTCCACCGCGCATCCGCAGACCCTCGTCGGCGCCGATCCGCCCGCGAACTTCTTCCTCCAGCGCGGCAACGCCAGCGCCTGGGACGAAATCATCACCGCCGCCAATGCGCTGGCACCGGGAAGCTCAACCTCGATCGGCGGCGGCGTCAACGAAGGCATGAGCCAGTGGAAGGCCGACCCGAAGAACGATTTGAACATGATCGTCGTGACCGACGGCATTCAGAACACGGCGCCCCTCATCACTCCCACCGGTAGCGGCTTCCTCGGCCTGACGCCGGTGGCCGGACTGCCGCAGGAACTGCGCAAGCGTTTCGTCCCCATTCAGACCATTGCCTTCGGGACGCCGGCGCAAGTGGACGCGACTCTGCTCACCAACATGTCGTTCGAGACCTCCGGCGTTTCCTTCCAGGCCCTCAACGCCACGACGATGTTCGATCTCTGGGCGAAGACGCTGGTGGCCATCCTTAAAGGGAACACCGCATCGATGGCCGTATCGGTTCAGGACACGCTGAACGGAGCGGGGCCGAGCGCGGCCGTTCCGGTCATCGTCGACCGCTCGGCGCAACGCGCGGTCTTCTCCGTGCAGTGGGCGCCCCCGTCGCGCCGGCTGCTCGACCTCGATGTCTTCCCGCCGGGCGCTGTGACACCCGCAGTGCCGACGTCGTCGAAGAAAACGGCGACGGCGTCCATTCAATCGTTCGACATAGGCCGCTCGTTCGGCCCAGGCAAATGGACGGTACGCGTGAAGCGCGACGTTAAGAGCGCCGAGCCGGTGCCCTACGCGCTCAATGTCATCTTCCTCGAGAAACATCTCGACTATCAGTTCTCGCTCGACAATATCCATCCGGTCACCGGCGACCCGCTCGGCATCCATGTGCTGATCGACTGGGACGGCAAGCCGCTCACCGGCCTCCCCGACGGAGCCATCAAGGTCCGCGTGCTGCGTCAGCCCGAGAGCATGGGCACGATCCTGCACCAGACGCAGCGCGAAGTGCAGCGCGGAACCATTGTCACGGCGACGGGCGATATCCAGACGCCGCTCGACGCCAAGATCGCATCATTCCAGGGATCGTCCCTCCTCGAGCGCATCACCCCTCGGGAAGTCGCCGTCCTCACCCTCAAGGATCAGGGCAGAGGGATCTACGCCGCCACGTTCCCTGACAGCACCGTTGCCGGCAGGTACGTATTCGAAGCGTCGCTCGACTGGGATACCGAGCTCACCGGCCACGTAGTCCGCGAAGAGACCATCGAACAGAACGTGAAGCCGCGCGCCGACCGGACGAAGACCGACATCACGATCAACACCACCGCGTCGGGCATCACGACGCTCACCGTCACCCCACGCGACCACTTCGGCAACTACTTCGGACCCGGCTATGCATCGCTGATCCAGGCCCGCGTCCGCGGCAACGAGCGGACTTTCGTTCCTGACGATCAGGACCAAACCGGCAAATACACCTTCACCATCCCCGGCTCCCCGGAAGTAACCCCGATCATCGACGTCATCGTCGACGGCGTCTTCGTTCTGGGCGAGGACAACCGGTAAGTCGATTTCCGTGCAGCGATGCCCGAAATGGGCATCGCTGCACGTCTCGGGCACACAAAGGCTTCCCACCACAGAGACACAGAGGTCACAGAGATACGGTTTCTCTGTGACCTCTGTGTCTCTGTGGTTATTCTTCTCTTGGATGCCCGCCGCCGAGATCATCGCCACCTTTCGTGCCGACACGATTGCGATCGTCATCGCCGTTGTGCTCTGCACCATGGGCGCGGGGATGTTGCTCCTCGGCACGCTCAGCGCCCGCAACGCGCGGCGGTCCTTTCTCTACACTGGCCTCTTCGCCATCGTCTATGGAGTCCGGCTGGCCTTCAACACCTCGTCGTTTGCTTTGCTCTCGGAGAACCCGTACTGGCTCCCCTATCTGCGCTCCGCGTTCGAGTACCTCGTGCCGATTCCGGCGGCGCTGTTGTTCAAGTCGTTCAGTGAGGGCAGACGATCGGCGCTGCACCGGATCGTCACCGCCGCGCTCGCGGTCTGCGCCGCCATCGCCATTCCGTGGGAGATCGCCACTCATTCGCCGTACGCATTCAAGCCGGTCATCGATGCCCTCGTCCTGGTGCTGGTGGCCGTGCTGGCGATCGACCTCCTCGCGCCCGGCGACGAAAAGCGGAACTGGCGGCTCGTGCGTATCGGCGCCCTCGTCTTCACTGCGTTCGTGATCAACGAGCACTTTCGCTTCGTCGGCCCCGATCCCTACGGCTTGACGCGCGAGCCGACCGGCTTTCTCTTCCTGATGCTGACGATCATCATCACGACGATGCGTGAAGGAACGCGCGCGCAGCAACGGCTCGTCGCGGTCGATAGCGAGCTGGCCACCGCGCGTACGATCCAACTCGCGGCGCTGCCGCGCACGAACCCCGAGTTGACCGGCCTCGAAGTTTCGACCATCTACATGCCAGCCTCCGAAGTCGCCGGCGATTTCTACGATTTCGTCGAGCTCGAGAACGGCACCCTCGGCGTCTTCATCGCCGACGTCTCCGGCCACGGTGTGCCGGCCGCGCTCGTCGCCTCGATGCTCAAGATCGCGCTGGCGACGCAGATCGAAAATGCGTCATCGCCCGCGCTCATCCTCGCCGCGCTCAACACGCTTTTCTGCGGCCGGCTCGAACGCCAGTTCATCACCGCCGCCT
>DATLVW010000856.1:0-3692 GCA_035577085.1 Thermoanaerobaculia bacterium | reverse complement strand
ACGATTTCGATTTTGATTCTGGCGATCCTTCCGCTCGGCTGCGAGAAGAAGGACGCTGCCCCGGCGACGACGACGCAGGCCGCGCCGGCGCTGCCGGGCGATGTGCAGAATGTCGCGTCGGCAGCAACAGCCACGACCGCTACGACGACCGCAAGCGATCCTGCCGGTGCAGCATCCTCCGGCATCGCCTCGTCCGAATCAGGAGGGACGATCGTTGCCACGGGCGAGCTCATCTCGCCGGTTCGTTCGGAGCTCGCGGTCAGGATTCCAGGCCGCGTCGGAAAGATGTATGTCGACGAAGGCTCGCGCGTCAGCCGCGGCCAGCCATTGCTCGAGATCGAGACCGACTATCCGCGCCTCAATCTGGACAAAGCGAACGCCGACATCGCGCGCGCCGTGTCCGCCGAGAAAGACGCGCAGAATGATCTGAACCGCAAGAAGGAGTTGATCGCGAAAGAGTCGATCCCGCAAGCGACGTACGATCGATCGCAGGCGATGTTCGATCAGGCCCGTGCGGCGAAACAATCGGCCGAGGCGCAGGCTGCGATCTATCGCCAGCAACTCTCCGACTCGACGCTCCGTTCGCCGATCGACGGCGTGGTCGCCGAGAAACGCACCGACGTCGGCCAGCGCCTCGGCGACGCCACCGTCGCTTTTGTCGTCGTCCAGACCTCGCCGCTCAAACTTCGCTTCCGCGTTCCGGAGAAAGAGCTCGCGCGCGTGCGACTCGGACAGAACGTGAAAGCAACTGTCGATGCCTACGCAGGAGATGTCTTCCAGGGCAAAGTGGCGGTGGTCGGCGGCGTGATCGATCCGGCTTCGCGTTCATTCACAGTTGAGACAGAGTTCCCGAATCGCGACGGAAAGTTGCGGCCCGGGATGTTTGCAAGAGTGGAGTTGGGACAGTGAATCGGCAACCAGCCAACCAGGCAACATAGCAACCCAGCAACCGGGAAAACACCATGCATAAACTTGCGGCTCTCTGCGTTCGCCGTCCCGTATTTGCGACGGTCATCGTTCTCTCGCTCGTCGTCGTCGGATGGTTTGCCTACCAGCAGCTCGGCGTCGACCGCTTCCCGAAAGTCGACATCCCGACGATCACGATCACCACGCGTCTCGTCGGCGCAGCGCCGGAAGAGATCGAGACGGACATCACCGACAAAGTCGAAGAGGCCGTGAACACGATCAGCGGTATCGATCAGTTGCAGTCCATTTCGTCCGAGGGGACGTCGCAGGTCATCGTCAGCTTCGTCCTCGAGAAGGACATTGACGTGGCAGCGCAGGAAGTGCGCGACAAGGTCAACACGATCCTCCGCGACCTGCCGAAGGACGCCGATCCTCCCATCATTCTGAAGATCGATCCGGACGCCATTCCCGTCCTCGGCATCGCGCTCTCCGGTCCTGCGCCAATCCGCGATATCACCGAGTTCGCCGACAAGAAACTTCGACGCCGGCTGGAGTCGATTAACGGCGTTGGCCAGGTGCTCATCGTCGGCGGACGACCGCGGCAGATCAACGTTGTCGTCGATTCGGCGAAACTCTCCGCGGTCGGCCTGACCACCGCTCAACTCGTGGCAGCGCTGCAATCGCAGAACGTGCAGATTCCGGGCGGCAAGGTCGAGCAGGGTCTTCGCGATCTGACGCTAAGGACGTACGGCCGCGTGCAGTCGCCCGCGGACTTCGCGAACATTCCACTCTCGACGTCGAATGGATACGTCGTGAAAGTCGGCGACGTCGCTCACATCGAAGACAGCGTGGCCGAGCCTGAGTCGATCGCCACCGTCAACGGCAAGCCGGCGGTCGTCATGAACATCCGCAAGCAGTCCGGCACGAACACAGTCGAAGTCATCGAGCGGCTCAAAGAGCAACTCGGCCACGTGCGCTCCGATCTTCCGAAAGGATGGACGATGCAGGTCGTCCGCGATCAGTCCGACTTCATCGTCGCTGCTGTCGATGCCGTGAAGGAACATCTGATTCTCGGATCGCTCTTCGCTGCGCTCATCGTCTGGTTCTTCCTCTCGTCGCCGAAATTGCGCGAGGCGCTGATCATGCTGGTGTCCACGCTGGCGACCTACACGCTGCTCTTCGGCGTGAAGGACCTCGCGGCGCGCGCGCCGGCCATTCACGTTTCGATTCTGACGTTCATCGTGTTGTTCGCGCTCGTCAGTTGGCTGGCCTCGAAGAAACAACTGCCGTTCGCTTTCCGCGTCGGCGGGGCCGCCGTGGCGTTCGCGATCGCGGCATTCGTGCCAGGTGGCGGCGTGATTCCGATCAACCCGCTGCGGCTCGCCGGTGCACTCGTCGCCTTCGGCATGCTGCTCTACTTCTTCCGGCGATCGCGTCCGACGATCATCGCCGCGATCGCGATTCCCAGCTCGATCATCGCCACATTCGCGGCCATGCGGTACGAAGACTTCACGCTGAACGTCATCACGCTGCTGGCGTTGACTCTCGCAGTCGGCATCGTCATCGACGACGCCGTTGTCGTGCTCGAGAACATCTTCCGGTTCATGGAAGAGAAGAAGATGTCACCTGACCAGGCGGCAGTCGAAGGGACAAAGGAAGTCGGTATGGCCGTTTTGGCCACGTCGCTTTCGCTAATCGCCGTCTTTCTCCCGGTCGCGTTCATGGCCGGCATCGTCGGCCGCTTCATGCACTCGTTTGGTGTGACGATGGCCATCGCCATCGCCGTGTCATTGCTCGTTTCGTTCACGCTGACGCCGATGATGTCCGCGCGCTGGCTTCGCCGCGAGGATCTGTCGCATGAAACTTCCACCCGCGAGCACGGGCTCTACGCGCACATCGAAAGCTTCTACCTGAAGATGCTGGACTGGTCGATGGCCCATCGCTGGGTGATCGTCACGGCGATGGTGATCGCGCTCGTCTCGATCGTCCCGCTCGGCATCCTCGTGAACAAGAACTTTCTCCCCTCGGACGACGAATCGCAGTTCCAGGTGCAGGCCCGCGCTCCCGAGGGTGCGAGTTTGCAGACGACGCAGACGATCATGGAATCGATCGCCGCGCGCGTCCGCAAGCTGCCCGAGGTCGAGACCACCGTCCTGACCATCGGCGACGATCCACAGGTCACGCAGAACCTCGGCACCGTCTACGTCAAACTCATTCCGGTCGACAGACGGAAGCGCGATCAGTTCGCGGTCATGGCTGACGTCCGCAACAACATCATGCCGCAGTATCAGAGGCTGAATCTGCGCACGTCCGTCGGCCCGGTCAACGCATTCGGCGGTGGCGTCAACGCGGAGATCATGTACTGGATCGGCGGTCCCGATCTCAATCAGCTTTCCAAGTATTCGGACACGCTGCTCGCACAATTGCGCGGCATGAAGTCCCTCGGCGTCATCGATCCCGATACGAATCTGATCACCGGCAAGCCCGAGCTCGGCGTCCGCATCGACCGCGACAAGGCCTCGGATATGGGTGTGCGCGTGCAGGATATTGCTTCGACGTTGAACGTGCTCGTCGGCGGTCTCAAGATCACCGATTACTACGAGGGCGGCGAGCAATACGAAGTGCACGTGCGCGCCGAGCATGAGTACCGCAAGGACCCGCAGGGCATCGCGCAGGCGCAGGTGCCGTCCGTCGGCGCGCGTACCGTGCAGCTCCGCGACGTCGTTACGATGTCGCCCGGCGCGGGGCCGGCGTCGATTAACCGGATCCAACGTCAGCGCCAGGTC